>CAZMWO010000122.1:0-9018 GCA_964569565.1 uncultured bacterium
AGGAAGTTCATCTTACCAAAAACCTGATTTCGAGTCAACTAAAAATTTAAAAATTCATGTAAAAGTCTGGTGCGGTTTGGCTGATATTAAAGCAAAGCGATATAAGCTACTTTTCAAACCTGATTATCCTGCCGTTGCGGAAGGCCACTATCTGTGCGAGTATTTCGACAGCGATCTCTTCTGGTGTAGTGCTGCCCAGATTGATGCCGACGGGAGCGAAAAGTTCGGCGACCCGTGCTTCCGGAAGACCGGCTTTGACCAGAGCCATCTTCATCTCAACAAGCTTTTTGGCGGAACAGACAAGCCCGACATAAGCAGTATCTACAGCCAGAACTCTTTCAAGAACCTCGAAGTCTTTGAGATGGCCTGGAGTAAGCACTACAACAAAACAGTTTTTATCCAATGCAGCCTCAGCTACCGCCTGTTCAAAGGGTTTGCAGATGACGTTCTCACATTCTTCGAAAAAGGCCGGAGTGGCATACTCAGGACGCTCATCGGCAATGGTAACGCGAAATCGTGCAAGAGCAGACATTTTCGCCAGCACCTTGCCAATATGACCGGCACCGAAAACGACCATGCGCGGTGCATGCACCTGCAGCTCGATAAAAATGCGGGCTTTACCGCCGCAGACAGGGTCTGCGCCTTCAAGCGGATTGGCAAGATCGTAGGTCAGGATGTTTGGGCCGCCGCCTTTGAACAGCTCCATGGCTGCCTGACGCGTCCGTTCTTCATTGATGCCACCACCGATGGTGCCGGCAGTCGAGCCATCGCCAAATACCAGCATTTTCTGGCCAACGGTTCCGGGACTCGAGCCGAAAGTTTCTACGACCGTGCAGAGAACAAAGGGTTCGTTGCGGTTATACGCCTGTTTGAGATCATTAAAAAATTCGGTTGCCATGAGTGATCGTTTCCTTGAATCAGCAGTTTGTCAATATATAGCGTTTTTGTAGACTGCTTTCAACTTGTATAAAAATCCGGTCAAGATTTTAGCGCTCAACGCCGATAGCTTTCCTGTAAAAAGAAAATCGAATCGGAGGCAACATGAGCGCCCAGGCCCTGCTTAAAAATATCGTTACCGAATCAGCATCGCAGCCGTCACAGCTGATAACACCGTTCGGCCCGGTTACCAGGAAATTCGACGAATTCTGGACAGCAAAACAACGCCAGATGCATTCGCTGCACTATGCGAACTCTTATCGGGCCTCATTCAAGCCTGAGCTTCCGGAATACTTCATATCACGTTTCACCAGCCCGGGCGATCGAGTCGGCGACCCATTCGGCGGACGTGGCACCACTATTCTGCAGGCTGCACTGATGAACCGCAAGGGTGTTTCCAACGACGTAAACCCGCTATCAGAGAGGCTGGCAGCGCCAAAAATCAATCCGGTAACTATTGAAGACATCAGCGAACGGCTTGACGAAATCAATCTCAGCGCTCCGGTAGATCTTGGCAAAGAAGAAGACATGTCGATGTTCTATCATGCCGACACCTATCGCGAGCTTATCAATCTACGTAATTATCTGGCGAAACATCGCGACGATGTTGACCGCTTTATCGAAATGACAGCTCTGTCGAGGCTGCATGGCCACTCGAACGGCTTTTTCTCGGCATACTCTTTCCCACAGATTTCGATTCCGAAAGTCAATCAGGCCAAGATCAACAAAACACGTGGCGTTGAACCTGACTATCGCGACATCAAATCACGCATACTGAAAAAGGCAAAGACCACTCTCAAGAGCGGTCAGATAGATGAATTGCGGCGTTTCGCCAGACATCAGAAGCTTACTACCGGCGATTCACGCGAAATGAGCGGATGGGCAAGCGAAAGCGTTAACCTTGTGGTCACTTCACCGCCGTTTCTCAATCAGGTCGATTATGTTCAGGACACCTGGATAGAAACCTGGTTCTGCGGCATTTCGCGTGAAGAAGTCGAAGGCAAGATCGTGCAGACCCCCGACCTTACCAAGTGGATGGAATTCATATCAGACACGCTGTCAGAGCTTCACAGAGTGCTGACTCCCAATGGTCTGGTTGCCATGGAAGTCGGCGAAGTCCGCTATCAGGGCGAACTGCTCAATCTCGATGAAATACTGGTACAGCTCACCTGCTCGCATCAGTACAACCGTCATCAGTTCAAGGTTAAGGAAATTTACGTGCAGAGCCAGCAGTTCACCAAACTGGCCAACTGCTTCAGGGTCGAGAACAACAAACTCGGCACGAACACGAACAGAATAGTTCTCATGGAACAGATATAGGAGGCAACTTATGCGCATCACCCCACTGGACATCTACCAGAGAGAATTCTCGCGGAAAAACATTGGCGGCCTCGACGAAAACGAAGTGTACGGCTTTCTGAAAAAGGTCGGGCGCGAGTATGAAACCCTCTACGCCGAGAACAAATCGCTCAAGGATCAGGCTCAGCGTCTGACCGGGCAGATGGAAGACTATCTCGAGCTGGAAAAGACCCTTAAACAGACGCTGATTTCGGCCCAGAAAGCTTCTGGTGACCTCAAAGACAACGCTGAAAAAGAAGCCGAGCTGATTGTAAAGGAAGCTGAGCTGCAGTCTGAGAGAATTCTCGACGAGGCCCGCAGTGAAGCCGAGCTCATTGGCAAAGACATTCGCGAACTCAAAAAGCAGAAGCGCATGCTCAAGGTAGAGCTTCGCACTGTTCTGGAATCATACCTTACCATGGTTAATGAAGAATCACCGGTATTCGCGAGAGTAACCGCAGAGCCAACAGCAAAAGCTGCCTGAAACAATGGCGGCAGAGGTATGCATAAAACAGACCCCGGAAGGGTCTGTTATTATGGTTTTAGCCGTTGTCAGATCTTCGCGAACAGAAATCGTTGACTTACATCAGGAACGATGTAGAATAAAGGTCAAGGGTGCTCCGGTTGACGGCGAAGCTAACGCTGAGCTCACCGGATATCTTGCCAAAACCTTCGGCATAGCGAAGAGTCAGGTGAGTTTGAAGCAGGGCCAGACAAGCCGGCAGAAAGCGTTTCTGTTGCGGGGCCTGGAGGCCGTGCGGGCAACCGAAATACTTGACGGCATTCTTAGTCGGAAAGAGCGGTAACCAGTGATGAGAATCAACAAGTGGCTGTGGGGATTGTGGGTAGCAATGATCGTGTCAATGCTGCTGCGCCGGCAGGCCGACACCTACATGATCGTCGCCCTCATCATCATACCTATTCTCATTGTATTGCTCGATCTACATGAAGAGATTGCCATACTCAAAGAAGAAAACAAGCACCAGCGCAAATTCGTCATGGACAGATACAATGTTCTGTCTGAGCGTATGACTGATGTAGCAAGCCAGATCGAAAAACGCCTGGTCGTTGACTTTGCAGAATTCGCCCAGAACAACCCGCAGCCAGCCACAGGCGACACTCCAAGGCTGCCACCTGAGAGCCAGAAGGCCCGTCGCAAACTGAAAAAGCGCCGCCGTCTCGAGCAGGAAAGAAACGCGGCCCCAGATTTTTCCGATATGGCAGAGAAGCCGACATTGGGCGGCGAAAACGTCACCGAACCAGCACCCAAGGTTTGACGTGCTGATTTTTGGCCAGCTGCTGCCAGAAAACTGACAATTCGTTCCCACATAACCCGCAGGTAACAGCCGGTTTTTTGCTGTACGGCTGAGTTCTCTACGGGGGGTGGCGGTCGGTACGTTATTTGCGTATAATTTCCTTAGCAGATTCTATATAAGGAAAATAACCAGAAAATGAAACCAAACTGTTTAAAAGTAGTGAGTATAGCTGTGGTTTTCCTTCTGGCTGGTTCTGGCAATGCTTTTGCCTGGGGCAGCAGGGTTCACATGAAGATCGTCTCTGACGCTTACCATATCATGCCACAGGCTTTCCGGGATTTTCTCGGAGAGACAAAAAAACCCTCATTGAAGCAACCCGCCCTGAAACCATTAATGGAAGCAAGTGTCGAGCCCGACCGGGTACTTAAGGATTTTCAGAATCATATATTCCACATTCAGGCTTCGAGTATGGGTAAAGGCCCCTTCCATATAGAGAACCTGGTTGAAGAAGTCGGCACTGCAATCGCCAAAAAGAAAAGTCGCAGCGAAATCGTACAAAAACTCGGCTGGATTGGTCATTATGCAGCAGATCTTGTGCAGCCGCTGCACACCGGATCAAGTCTCGATGACACCATAGAAGAAAAAAGTTATCACGCTGCCTCCGAGAAAGATGCTGACAAATGGGTTCTTACCTATGGAGTAAATTTTGACGGCTGCGATGATGTTAAAAGAATAAGTGCCCGCATGATTTATGAATCACTCTGGGCCAACCAGTATTACGACGCTCTCGAATATGCATACACGAAAGGCAAGCGCTATTCAGAGGCTCGCACAATTCTTGCCAACTGTTACTCACGTGCCGTAAACAATGTTGTCGACATGTGGTATGCCGCGTGGGTGAAGGGCGGCGGCAAGGTGTTACCATCTGACAAAAAGCCCAAATATTTTCCGCCGGTTAAAAAATTCCATTTCGCTGAATAGCAGCCACATAAAAGCCCCGCCTGAGATCACAGGCGGGGCTTTTTTATGCCGGTTTAAGATTTCAGATTCCCGTCAGGTAACAGGCTTCGCCAGTCTGAGCAGAAGGCTGGTAGCCATCTCAGCCATTTCGCTGCCGGAACGGCTTTGTTCGATCAGTTTTTCGATTGCTGCGGAATCGTCGGTCAGACCGACAGCAAAAGCCGAAACAATCTGCTGATCTGATGTTCCGTAATCCATCAACTGTTTGAGAACGGCGCGACCTGAGTCGCCAAAGGCAAGAAGCGCTATGGCAGCCATTTTTCGAACTGTCCATGAAGGATCGGCCGTCAGATTTTCGAGATGTTTTTTGAGTTGAAACAATTTGAGTTTGCCGCAAAGATACGCGCCAGAAGAGCGGCTCATCTCATTAGCGGAAATCAGCATGGATTCAATTTCGCCGATGTTGTCGTTCTGCCCCATACTCCAGAGTGCCTGAACACAGTCGGCCTGAACGCGATGATCGGGATCTCGTTTCAGTCCGATGATGCTTTCGATAATGTCGCGCGGCAATGAGCCAAGCTTGTCATGCATTTTCTTCAGAGCCATTATGGTATTGGCGCGCACGCGTGCATCTGGTGCTGAAAGACATTCGCGCAGGAAGTCAAGAGTGCCGTCACAATCTATATCGCCAAAGGCAGACGCGATAGTGGCACGCACCCGGTGACTGTCGGTTCTGGCGAACAGGCTGCGAAATTCTTCGATAATTTCGGGCGTACCTGCTTCGGCCAGAGCCTTGATCGCCGAGAGAACGATCGTTTCAGAAGGACTGTCGAGAAGTTTTCTGATCGGCTCGCGGGCAGCCGGTACGGTAGCCTTGCTCATAGCCATAACAGCGACTCTGACGACCTCAGGGTCTTTGTCTTCGAGTGCCTTGAGAAAAATCGGCACGAACTTTTCATCCCAGCGCTTTTTGAGAATGACTATGGTTACCCAGCGCATCTCGGCGGTAAGATCGGCAAAATCGCGCACCAGGCGGTTAACCGCTTCGGAAAAATCGAAACAGCAGAGCGTCGCCATTGCCAGCGCTCTGTCGCTGTCATCTTCGTTTTCCATGATTCTGACCATCGGCAGATAGATGAGCTGGCGGTTGCCCTCAGCGCCAACGAACACCACCATATCCATCAAGGTAGAGTGCATGTCGCGCAGATATTCAACAACACGCTCTCTGACGCTATCGGGTGGTATTTTCTGAAGATACTCGATTACCCGATCAAGGGGCACCGGGAACATCCTGCCTTTGAGAAAATCGAAGATTTTACGCTCGATTTTCGGGTTGCCTTCTTCGATCTGACGCAGCACTGAGACTGCGACCCGGGTGAGAAAGCCGTCATACTTTATCAGAAGATTTGTCAATATTTTGCTGTCGAGCATGGTCATACCTCTCCTGTAATCATCTTTTGCCTTCGATGCGCAGGAGCGCATCGCGCGCCTGTTGCTGCAGGCTGGAATTTGGATAGAGATTGAGAATACGTTCGTAATTCTGGCGGGCCCTGGTGTAGTCACGCCGATAGGTCTCATAGGTGTAAGCAATGGCAAACTGCGCCTTATCGGCAAACTCGTTGTTATAGAACTGGTCGATGAGATCCTGCCAGTATTTGATCGCTTCATCGTAAGCGGCAAAGCCCTCGCGAAGCACAAAGCCGATTCTGAAGTAAGCCTCATGCACGGCCGGGTCGTTCTGCCTCGTGTCGATGATACGCTGGTAGATGCGGCGGGCCTCGTCGAAGTTGCGAATCAGCAGTTCGTTAGCCTTGGCCAGCTTAAGCTCGATATCCATAGTTTCGATAGAAATCGGGTGATCGCGGATATAATCTTCAAGAAGCCTCAGTGCCTTCTGGCCATCGAGCAGCACTTCCATGTAGTGCTCGTAGAGCTTCATGGTGTATTCCTTGAGCAGAGGATCATTCGGGTTCTCATCGAGCCAGCGCTGGTAATAGATCGCTGCTTTCTGCGGATCCTGAAGTGATTTCATGTTGAGTTCGACCAGAGTTTTCATGATATCGAGAGTTGCCAGTGACCCGACGTTGTCGTTCCAGAGGTCTTCAAGCTCACGCTCGGCCATGCGGAAATCCTGGAGATCCTCGACCTGGCGTGCGACGATTTCCTCCATCTCTTCGATAACAATTTCGTCGTCTTCAGAATAGACGCGTTTAACCACTTTTTTGCCCCGCACCGGGCGGGCCTTTTCGCGTTTCTGCTCTTCAATACGTTTTAGTTTGGCGGCGGCAAATTCTCTGACATTACGGACTTTCTGGTATTCAGCAAGTATCGAAGCATAAAACAGCTCGGTAAGTTCGATGTTGTTGAGTTTGTCTTCGACCAGCGAGCCAATACGCACAATCAGGTCGAAATTGTTGAGGGAAGGTTCGTAGGTATCAAGCAGCAGATCGAGATAACTGACTGCTTTAACATAGTCGCCTTTCTTCTCATAAAGATCAGCGACCTTTTTGAGAATCTCGCGGCTGCGCCGCACCGGCGGATTGGTTTTGAGAAACTCTTCATACTGGGTTATGGCACGATCATAATCGCGCAGATTGTTTTCAAGCACCTTGCCGATATAATAAGGCATATCGCCGCCGCCTGTTGACGACAGTTTTTTGAGGCGCTCAAGCTCTTCGACGTTCATTCTTGCCTCTATCTCGTAAAGCTTCTTTTCGATAACCTCACGATGAATTGGGCTGAGCGAACGGAACTGCAGCAGAACATCAAGATAATGATGGGCGCGGGTCAGATTTTTATTGCCCTCTTCATATTTGGCAAGCCAGTAATAGCCTGACCGGCTCAAGCGACTGTGCGGATAGCGATTAACCAGCGACTGATACCATTTCAGAGCTTCGCTTTCACGATTCTGGCGGGCATACATGCGGGCAAGCCTGAACAGCACCATGTCCTTGCGGCACCCGGGGTGATAGAGACTGCGCAGGGCCTTTTCATACTCTTCGGCTGCCCGGTCGAAATTTCCGGCATCTTCATGAATCCGGGCGATGTAATAACGCATTCTGGCGACATCCGGGCGGTTTTCCAGCCTGTTTACTGCAGTTTCGAGCAGACCAAGCGCATAAAAGCGGTCTTTATTAACACGCCAGGCCCTGAATACTTCGCTCATGCCAGTTTCGTTATCCTGCTTCTTTTCAGAGAACAGCACACGTTCACTGAACAGCTTGAGACGGTTTATGCGACTGGTAAGGTCTTCACGCATAAAGGGGTCGCGACTGGCGGCAATACCCTTTTCCCAGTATTCAAAAGCTTTCTGCGGGTCTTTTGCTTCGGCAAGAGCAAGTTCACCGAGGTTCAGATACACTTCGTCAAGGCGCGGAGAATCGGGAAAAAGCTCGAGAAAGCTCTCGTAATTTTCGATAGCGGCATTGAGATCTTTCAGCGATTCCTTGAGAAGACGGGCGCGTTCAATAATGACTTCTTCGCTTTCGCGGCCTTTCACACCGGTCTTCAGCATGTCAGTCAGCTCAGATACCGCCCTGATAGCTCGGGTGTTTTCGGCCCTGATCTTGCTTTCGCGATAATACTCGGAATTCGGATAGACCAGAGTTATTTCATAAAACAGGTCTTCAGCACGATAACGGGTGTTTTCAGCACCTTCGATCATCTTTGCCAGTCTGAACATGCGACTGGCGGTTTCAGGTTCTTCGGGATACTGGTCGATAAGGTCTTCAATTTCACCGATTACCCCACGTTTGCCCAGTTCTTCGGTCTTCTTTTCTATCCACAGTTTTGACTCCGGCAGCTTGAAAATCTCGCTGAAGTCACGAAGAATAGCCGCGGCACCCTTGTAGTCCTCTTCTTCCTCGGCGCGCTCGAGCAGGCGGGTCAAAGCCTTGAATCTGGCTTCTTCAGCCCCTTCTGACTCAAGCGCCCTTCTGACATAGGAAAAATCTTCAGTGAGTTTTTCGAGACGCAGGCAGATTTCAGGGCGGCTTTCAGACTGATAGGCGAGAGCCGCTTCGAGTGTCTTTATCGCGTCTTCTTTCTTTTCTTCCAGGATGAACAGACGGGCCATCTGCATGGAGGCGTCAACCCTGATTGCGTCAGACAACTGGTTATCTTCGATCAGCTTCTCGAAAAAGCGCAGTGCGTTTTTCTTGTCATCTGCCTTGACGTAAACCTGCGGAATACGCTGCCTGATTTCTTCGACACGTCGTCCGGACGGGTAAAACGAGAGATACTCAAAATAAGACTTGTTGGCATCGACCGGAGCTTTCAAAAAGTGCTCCTGCGCCTGAGCCAGCCGGAACAGCAGTTCTGACTGCCATTCGGCATAGTTGCTCTTGATCAGCATCTGCTGAGCCTCTTCGACGAATTCTTCGGGTTGGCGGAAACGGAAGAACCGCGTCGAAACATACTGGCGCAAAGCGCGATTGCGCAGATCGGCCGGTGTCTTGTCACGACGCAGTATTTCTTTGAGGTACATAACCATGCGATCGGGCAAGGGTTTTGCTTTGGCGACCTCGTC
>CAZMWO010000123.1:0-8951 GCA_964569565.1 uncultured bacterium
ATCGTGATCTTGGTGCCGTCCATATCCACTTCCGCCACCTTCACGCCTTCCAGACCGCGCGCCGGGGTAAAGTTCACGTTGCCCAATTCCTTCTTCGTCACAAGGTAGTACGCGGAGCGCACCGCCGCTTCCATGACGCCGCCGGTGGCGCCGAAGATCAGGCCGGCTCCGGTGGCTTCGCCGATCGGGTCATCGAAGTCGCTGGGTGGCAGATTGGGCAGGTCAAGGCCGACTTCCTGGATCATCTGAGCAAGTTCGCGGCTGGTCAGGCCGTAATCGACGTCTTTGTAGCCGCTGTCCTGCATTTCCGGGCGGTTGCACTCGAACTTCTTGGCGCTGCAGGGCATGAGAGCGACGGTAACTATGTCTTTCGGGTCGATACCGGCTTTTTCGGCATACCAGGTCTTGATGATCGAGCCGAACATCTGCTGCGGGCTCTTGCAGCTCGACAGGCAGTCAGTGTATTCGGGGTAGAAATGTTCGAGGAATTTTACCCATCCCGGAGAGCACGAGGTGAACTGCGGGAAGGCGACCTTTTCTTTATCGACCAGGGCTTTTTTGAGCCTGATCAGCAGTTCAGTTGCTTCTTCCATGATCGTCAGGTCGGCGGTGAAGTTGGTGTCAAAAACCTTGTCGAAACCGCAGCGACGCATGGCGGTGTTGAGTTCGCGAGTCACCGAAGTGCCGGCCGGGAGGCCGAAACATTCGCCGATAGCTGCACGCGGGCTTGGTGCTGTTTGAATTACGACGTGCTTTTTGGGATCATCGATAGCGGCCCAGATTTCGTCGGACGGGTCGTTGGCGCGCAGGGCACCGGTCGGGCAGCGGTTAATGCACTGGCCGCAGTTGATACAGACGACTTCGCCAAGCGGGAGGTCGTTGAAGGTGGCGATGTCAAGGTCGGGGCCGCGGTTAACAGCTTCGAGAACGCCGACTTCCTGCAGGTCGATGCAGGTTCTCACGCAGCGGCGGCACTGTATGCACTTGTTCATGTCGCGTACAACGCTGTAGCTCGAGCGGTCGATTTCGTGGTGCGGTTCGGTATCGTGTCCGAAGCGATAGAAATCGACGCCATATTCCTGCGCCAGCTTCTGCAGTTCGCAGTTATTATTGCGGAAGCACGAGTAGCACTCGCCGACGTGATGCTTGAGCATGAGGTCGAGGTTGTGCCGGCGCGCCTTGCGGACCTTGGGCGAGTAGGTTTTGATCGTCATCGGGCTGGTGATCGGGTATGCGCAGGCGGCTTGCAGCGTTCGCTGACCTTCTACTTCGACGACGCAGACACGGCAGACGCCGGCAACGTGCAGGTCTTCGTGATGGCAAAGCGTCGGAATTTTTATGTTGAGCTTTCTGGCAGCATCGAGAATTGTGGTGCCGAATGGTACTTTGATTTCGTTGCCGTCGATGCTGATGGCGACCATCGCTCCGAGTTCCTTCTCGTTTTTTGCGACTTCGACAGAAGCGACAACCGAGCTGGCGGGAGCGCGATCCGATCCGAATTTAGTGTTTTTATCTTTGTTTGACATGGTGTTTACTCCCTTTTATCTGCATGAGCATCTGGTATCGAAGATTTCAGACTTGAAGTTTTCGATGATCGACAGAAAGGCGTTAGGTGCGCTCTGACCGAGACCGCACTTGCTGGAAAGCTGCATGGTTTCGCCGAGGGCGCAGAGTTCGCGCAGGTATTTAAGCGAGCATCTGCCTTCTTCGAGCATGTCGAGACCTTCGAGCAGGGTTTCGGTACCGAGGCGACAGGGGGTACACTGGCCGCAGGACTCGTCGCAGAAGAATTCCATGAAGTTTATTGCAACTTCAAGCATATCGCGATGTGGGCCAAATACTATGATCGAGCCACCGGTAGCGACGTCTTCATAAGCTATGGCGCGGTCGAAATCCTTGCGGGGAACGCAGGTGCCGGATGCACCGCCGACCTGAACCGCCTTGGCATCTGTGCCGCCAACGGTTTCGAGCAGCTTTTTGATGGTGATGCCCATCGGAAGTTCATAAACACCAGGTTTTTCGCAATCGCCAGATACGCTGAACAGTTTTGTGCCGGTCGATTTGTCCGTACCGAATGTTTTGAACCATTTGGCGCCTTTTTCGACTATATGCAGAGCGGTAATGAAGGTCTCGACGTTGTTGACCGAAGTGGGGCAGCCGAGATAGCCAACGGTAACCGGGAATGGCGGGCGATTTCGCGGTTCACCCCGATGGCCTTCAAGGCTTTCTATCAATGCCGTTTCTTCGCCGCAAATATATGCACCTGACCCCATGTGTATGTGTACATCAAATTCAAAGCCTTCCTTGCCGGGGATCTTTTTGCCGAGCATTTTTTTGCTGCGCATCTTTTCGATGGTGGCTTCGAGGTCTTTGCGCAGATAAGTGTATTCGGCTCTGAGATAGATGATTCCGTCGCTGGCGCCAATTGCGTAAGCGGCAAGAACCATGCCGGCGATGAGCTGGTCGGCATAGTCAGTGAGCAGAACTCGGTCTTTGAAAGTACCGGGTTCACCTTCGTCGGCGTTGCAGATGACGAACTTGCGCTCCCCCTGAGCCGCTGCTGCCAGGTTCCATTTTACTGCAGTCGGAAAACCGGCACCGCCACGGCCTTTGAGGCCCGACTCACGGATTTCGCCGATGATGTCGGGTCTTGTCTTCTGCAGCGCGTTTTTGAGAGCTTTTTCAACGTTGAGTTCGGAAAAAATTACCAGTTTTTTTTCTGTCTTGCTCATGCGTGTTCTCCATGGGTAACGTGTGCACCAAAACGGTTCCGGTAAGTGTCGATGATGTCAGCAACTTTTTCTGGGCTGACGCGGGTGTGAATGTCGTCGTTAACGAGCATTGCCGGGCCCTGGTCACACATGCCGAGGCAGTTGGTGAATTCGAGGGTAAACATGCCATCGCTGGTGGTTTCACCGAATTCGATGCCAAGCTCGTTTTCGAGCTGGTTGGCAACCGCTTCCTTGCCAGCCATATCGCAGCTGATCGTTCGGCAAAGGCGTACCACAAATTTTCCCTTCTTTTCGGTCGACAGGAACGAATAAAAACTCACCACGCCCTGCACTTCGACCGGATGAATCTTGAAGGCTTCAGCTATGTCCTGCATGGCTTCTGGTGAAATGTGGCGGCTGATGTTCTGTACATGTTGCAGAACCGGAATCAGACCACTGCGATGGTGGTCGCATTTTTTTGCCATCTTGTTGATTTCGGCTTTTAATTGTTCTCTTTCAGAGGCAAGCATCAGATGTCTCCTTTTTTGACTTTTACTTGATGTACTTTTTGACGGCTTTGAGCAGCCTGTCTTTGGCCAGGGGTTTTTCGAAGAATTCGTTTACCGGTACCATCTCGTCGTCCTTGTCGAACTTCATGCCGGTGACCTTTGAAACCGAGGTCAGCATGATGATGGGGATATTGTTCTTCTCTTTTCTGATTTTCTGGGCCATTGCAAAACCGTCGTCGGGTTCGACCATCATTACATCGAGAATCAGGAGATCGGGTTTTTCGGCGGCAAGAATTTTGTAGCCTTGACTGGGGTCGTAGGCGGTAAGGATCTTGTAGCCTTCTTTTTCGAGCAACATTTTGTTGATTTCGACAAAATCTTTGTCGTCGTCAACGAGCAGTATTTTAGCCATAGAGCACCTCGTTTATGTGAAATATTGCACAACCTTTGGGATGAGGCTAAATTAGCACAAAAAATTGAGTTTGTCACGTGTTTTGAGATTTTTTTCACTAAGTTTTGTGGGAGAAGCTGGAATCCTATTGAAACACAGTATTGGCCACAATTTTCGATAACTCATCAGACTTGCATATCTGGAGATACAGTATGCAGTTCAGGTGGGTCTTAGCAATTCCCGGACAAAAAAGTCACTGCGAAGGGCGTAGCCTTGAAGCAATCTTTCTGATCATGAGATTGCTTCCGCCTTCGCCAGGGCTACAGCGGACAGGTCGTCGGTGCGCTACTCGGAATGACATGTTTCAGTGATTCTAAGTTCTTTGTTCATGCCGGTTTGAGAGATCGCCGAGAATTGCCGGGTGTACCCGAATGTTTTATGTGTCTCATCAAGTTGTGATATAATCGAATGCAGAATAGACATATATGGAGGTTCCTGTGCAAAAGTTTACGTACAGAATTCAACTGGTGCTGATAGCATTTTTTTTATGCTTGATTACTGCAGTTTCGGCTGAGAAAAATGAAAGTGGCAGAGAGGCAATAGGTAAGGTTCTTGGCAAGACCGTATATCGCGATGAAATCGACATTCCTGCAGAATATCGTGATATAGAACCGGGCTATTTCAAGAAGATGCGCTCCACATACATCAAGACAGAAACGTTGGAAAATGATCTGAGTGATTTTGCCGAAAGTGCAGATTCTTCGGATATTACGTTTGAAAGTGCCGAAGACGACGACATTGACTCTGGCGAAGACATGGACTCTGACGAAGACATGGATTCTGACGGCGACATGGACTCAGAAATAGATGATTTTGCTGGGCTCAATAACGAAATGGATGAAGATAATAGCGACGATTCATCTTATGAAGACGAAAGTGACGATGACTATGAAGACGAATATGACGACGAATACGAATCGGCGGAAGGCGGTGTCGAAGAACTGGAGCCTGGCGAAGCCGAGAGTATTTCAGGACATGAGCTTTTTGAAAGGGCCTGGGCACGCGAAAAAATCATACAGGATGAACTGCTGCGACTATTTGCCAGGCCTCTCTTTAATGATTTTTCGCAAACCGTGGTCGACGATGTCAAGCCTACTCAGGCTGAAGTTCAGGCTCTGGCCGATCAGTTTTCAGCACGTATAGCCAAAGACAAGGAGTATCATGAACAAAAGCTGAAGAAGATCGATGCTCTGCTCGCACAACCGAATCTGAGTGAAGCTAAACGTAAAAAGATACTTGAGGACAGAGAATTCCAGCAGGAAATGCTTGGCTACAGCATCGAGGCAGCAAGAGGCGATAGAACCAGCGAAAGTTATAAATCACATGAACGGATGGCTAAGGGCATGATTGAATACTGGAAGCTGAATATCGCTCTCTATGAAAAGCATGGTGGTGGCAGAATCCTCTGGCAGCAAGCCGGATTTGAGGCGTTCGATGCAATGCGCAATTTTCTTGAAGAGCAGCAGAAGCAGGGCCGTTTTGAAATTTTCGATCCTGCACTGCAGGAAACACTGAATAATTACTGGACGGAGCAGGGGCATAAGAGCTTTCTCAAAGATGACCCGAAGACGATTGCGGAATTTCTGCATCCGGTATGGCGGGGTGCTGACAGCAGGAATCAAAAAAAATGAGTCCGTTTGGCTGAAGAGCTGGCAGTCAGATAAACAAAGCCACAGAATGTGTTTTCTGTGGCTTTGTCATTTGCGCGTTCAGAGAGAAATAATCAGGCGGTGGCCTCGGCGAGCTGGGTGGCGGGGATGGTGAGCGTGAAGGTGGTGCCTTTGTCGGGCTCTGATTCGACGCTGATGTCGCCTTCGTAGAGTTCGGCGAGGCGCTTTAGTATCGACAGGCCGAGGCCGCTGCCGAGGATGTTGGCGGTTTTGGCGTTTTTGATGCGTGAGAATTCTTTGAACAGCTTCTGCTGCTCTTCAGCTGACATACCGATACCAGTGTCGGCAACCTGAACCGTGATCTTATCGGCAGTGTGTACGAGCCTGACCATGACCTTGCCGTCGTCGCGGTTGTATTTAACCGCGTTTGAAATCAGGTTGTTGAGCATCATGTCTATTTCGCCGGCATCGGCCATCAGATTTAGAGCAGCTGGTGCTTCGAGGCTGATTCTGATGTTGCGGGCGTTGGCGGCTGGCGTGGCGAGCTCGATCGCACTTTCGGCGGCTTTGCGCAGGTCGACAGGCGCAAGCGCGCGGGATTTTTTGCCTGATTCAAGTCTGGTCATGTCGAGCAGATCGACGATGAGCTTGCGCATCTGTTGCAGTCTGATCGAGCTGCGTTCGATGAACTGCATATAGCTTTCGAGATTATCGCCGAGCGTTTTGGCTTTCATCAGGTCGAGATAACCTTCAACAGCACCGAGAGGGGCCTTGAGTTCGTGTCCGAGTACTCTGATGAATTCGAAGCGGACCTGTTTCTTTTCCTGGGCGAGCTGCGCATTTTTGCGGGCGAGCAGAATTCTTTCGGCTGCCTTACGGGTGACTGCGCGCAGTTCGTTCGGGGTGAAGGGTTTGGGCAGAAAGTCGTAGGCGCCCTTGCGGGTTGCCTCAATAGCGACTTCGATCGAGGCGTAGGCGGTGATCATGATTATTATCAGGTCTTTGGCGCGCTCACCAAGGCGTTCGATAATTTCGATACCGTTCATGTCGGGCAGCTTGTAATCGAGAAAAAGTATGTCGGGTTTCCCGTTGAGAACTTTTTCGACGCCTTCGCCGCCGGTGCCGGCACTTTCTACCAGTACCTGCAGAGTGTCGGTTCCCCAGAAGTTGAGGGTTTCGCCGTTGAGAGTGCGTTCGACCCCCATGCGCATTCCGGGTTCGTCATCGATTACCAGCACTCGTAGCTTGTTCATGATTAGTCCTTGAGTAGCTTTTTGATTTCCTGCTGCAGCTGTTCTGCACGCACAGGCTTTTCGAGAAGGGCATCAGCCTTGATCCAGCGGTGTTCTTCGCGGGTCTTTACATTGAACGCCAACCCGGTTTCGGCCGCTACGCCAGTTACCATGATGATCGGCATCTCTGGCAGACGCTTTTTGAGATTGTGGCAGAGGGTAAAGCCGGTATCGTGTTCTTCCATCATCAGATCTACGATAGCGAGATCGGGAGTCTGGTGGTTTATCGTTTCGATAGCTGCGGCAGCGTTTTCTGCCTCGATAACTTTGTAACTCTGCGCTTCGAGCATGACTTTCTGTTGCAGTCTGAAGTCGTGATCGTCATCGACGAGAAGTATTGTTTTAGCCTGTTGCATGATTGTTACCTTTCTATGGTGTCCGTTAGCTGATAAACTGCTGTGAATTTGAGTCTCTGGCGGCATGGCGGGGGAAAGTGACGGTGAATGTCGTGCCGGTCTGGCCCTGTGCCGGGTCGGCGTTGCTTTCTACCTTGATGTCGCCGCTGTGCATCTTGACGATGCCGTAGGTTACTGCAAGACCAAGCCCGGTGCCTTTGCCCAGCTGCTTGGTCGTGAAAAACGGCTCGAAAACACGGTTCATGTTTTCTTTGGGAATTCCCCTGCCGGTGTCTTTTATTGCATAGCGTATTTTGTCGGGCGTGCCGATTACCGAGATTTCGAGGCTGCCACCGTTATCCATGGCGGCGACAGCATTGCTCATGATATTGGTGAGAACCTGAATGACCTGGTCTCCATCAACTTCGGCGACCGGATCTTCATTACAACGTTTGATCGCTGGAATTATCATATATGGTATCTGCACGAGCTTGAGCGCGTCTTCGACCAGCTTGTTCATGTCGGTCGGCATTTTCATTACCTTGTTCTCACGGGCGAAGTTGAGAAGGCCGGCGACGATTTTTTTGCAGCGGTCGGCCTGGCTGGCTATAACCGAAGCATCGTCACGCTCGCGGGTGCCTTCTTTGCAGGCGTCCTGCATGAGGTGAGCGTACATCAGAATGACGCCGAGCGGGTTGTTGATTTCGTGTGCGATGCCGGCGGCGAGCTGGCCCATACTGGCCAGTCTTTCTGCGTGCATCAGTGCTTCCTGGATGTTCGAAAGCTTTTTGTTGCTGTGTTCGAGTTCGCCTATGGCTTTTTCGAGCTCGCCGATGGTGTAGGGCAGGCACATCTCGCTTTCGGCAAGATTATGGAAAATGGCGAGTGCGTGTTCGCGACATGACTCATAGCCGCAGGCGCCGCAGTTGAGCTCGTCTTCGCGTGAAAACTTGCCCATGTCGGCCATGATCAACTTGATGACCTCTTCGTCCGGATTTTCCTGGCGCTGATCGCGATTGCGATAACTGCGCGAGAGGTCGAGCTTAGAATATTTTTCGATGTCATCCTTCCAGCGTTGCATATCCATTTTATCAAGGCGCTTACGCGTGTAGCGTCCGACGCGATGGCGGCGGCTGAACTGCGACGCGGCGTCGAAAGTCATGCCGGCACCCATGATACAGCCTTCGCAGGCGAGAATTTCGAGCAGGCGTGTTTTGAGAGTGCCATTTTCGAAGCTTTTCAGCGCCTCGACAAAATGCAGGCGGTCGTTGATAGCGATCACATCATCAGAAATCAGGTCTTCGCTGATGCCGGCGGCCTGCAGCAAGCCGCCGCCCACCGGAAACAGGCTGCCGGTTCCGCCCCAGGGCGGGGCGAAATCGACTTCTTCTATCTTGTCGGGCGTGATGTTACTTTCGGCAAGCATCTGTCTGAGCTCTACGAAGGTAAGCACGCAGTTGATCTCGCCTTCGAGTTTCGGATCGAAGCCTTCGCATTTTTTTGCGGTGCAGGGCCCGATGAAGACGATTTTGATGTTCGGCCCGCAGATATCTCTGACCACGCGTGCAGTTGCCACCATCGGGCTGACGATGGGTGCAAGCGAGTCGAGCAGGTCGGGGTGATAGAGTTCGACCATGTTGATGATGGCCGGGCAGGTCGTTGCAATAAAAGGCTTCACGGTTGACTGGCTATGCAGAAGTTCGCGATATTTCCGGGCAACCAGATCGGCACCGAAAGCCACCTCATTGACGCGGTCGAATCCCAGCTTCAACAGCATACCAACGAACTGCTTGCGGTCGATTTCATGAAACTCAGCGGCAGCACTTGGTGCGATGATTGCTGCTACCGGATCTTCGCGCGCCAGCAGAATGCGGCAGTATGCTGTCGAATCGAGCACCTGCTTGGCGCGGCGCGAGCAGACGCGTACGCAGTTCCCGCAGCCGATGCATCTGTCGTTGATGACTTTGGCCTGGCCGTCGATAACCCTGATAGCTTTTGCGGGACAGGTCCTGACGCAGGTGTAGCATTTTCTACACCTTTCCG
>CAZMWO010000124.1:0-8916 GCA_964569565.1 uncultured bacterium
GTGAGCAGGCAAAGGCTGCCATAGCCGCCGGCGCTTCCCCGACCACACTCTCATACGATCAGCAGCTTGCTTATGGGGTTGAACAGCTTGGCGTGCAGGCAAGCAAGATTCAGTCGAGTGGCAAGATGGGGCCGGCTCTTGACAAGATCAAGGCGATTCTGGCCACGATCAAGAATTCCATGCAGAATATCATCACTGCCATTCGGGCCAAGATTTTTGCTGTCGGCCAGAAGGTAGGCCTGATCAGCAAAGATAAGACCTTCGAAAACGGCAAGGTTAAAGACGCTGAGGGAAGTGGCGAAAAGATCATGCTCGATGCTTCGGCTGACGTGCAGTATGCCGATACTTTTTCGGGCAAGATGGCCAAGGGAGTCAGCGAAGGCACCCAGGCCGCCAAGACTTCTCTTAAAAACAGCTTCTCTTTCAGCAATCTTGCCATCACCACTACGGTTGCTGTCGGCACCAACCTGGCGATCGACATGATACATGGCAACAAGCCCTCGTTTTCGAAGGCTGTTAAATCGGTCGCTACTCTCGAATTCGCCGGAAACGTGGTTGGCTCGGCTCTCGGCGCTGCCGGCGGTCAGTTCGCTGCTACTCTGGTCAAGACTTTCGTTCCCGGCCCGGTTGGCGCGCTTGTCGGCTCGGTTATTCCGGTAATGTTCGCTTCTGCTTCGGGTCAGATGGGTTCTAACCTGATCAGTGGTCTCAAAAACGGCGAATTCTCTGTCGCCAAAGCTTTCAAGGCAATCGACAAGGTTGATCTGGTAGGATCTTCGATCGGTTCTGCGATTGGTATGGCGCTGGGCGCTCCGATTCCGGTCATCGGGCCGATAATCGGCGGTATCGTCGGCGGTTTCCTTGGCAGTAAGGTGGCCAAGATGATCGCAGGCTTTACCAAAGGTGGCAAGATCACCAATATCTTTGGCAAAGGCAGTCAGGTCGCAGATCAGACAACCAGCAACGTTGGTTTCCCGGTCACCATCGGTTCGGTAGCAGGCACTGGCCGTGGCACCGGCCCGGCAGTAATGGGAAGCGTGTCAGCCGATTTGGCACCGGCCACAATAGCGGCTTCGAGTGAGCGTCTGGTCGAAGTCGAAAAGAAATACTACGATACTTATCTGCAGTATAACCGCATGGTTGAAGCCAACGACCAGGACGGCGCCAAAAAGGTATTCGAAGAACTCAAGAAATATTCAGACGAATACACCGCACTGAAGAAACAGCTCAAGGCTGAATAAACGCACAATCAAAGCCGGGGCAGTTCTCTCAGCAGAGCTGCCCCGGCTTTTTGATTTTCTGTCAAATCACTCGTGTGCTCGTAATCGAAAATCGATCCAAAGAACTATCCGCAGATTGCGCCGATTTCTCAGATTAAGCCGAAAGACCTGCACAAACCTGCAGGGCTCTTCTCAAAAATCTGCGCTAATCTGGTAATCTGTGGATAAAAGTCTTCCCTGCGTCTTCGCGCGCCTGCATGAGATTCTTCTTCGTATCTCTGTGGCTTTGTGCGAGATTTCTTCTACATATAGTCTTGACGCGGGTTTAAAAGAGTAGTAGCATATTGCAACTTTGTAACTTCCTGCTTTTTTTTGAGGTATTTCAGTGAATATACTTGTGCTCGGTTCCGGTGCCAGAGAACATTCGATGGTGCATGCCCTGGCGCGTTCCCCGTCGGTACATCAGATCGTTGCCTGTCCCGGTAACGCCGGAATGAGCAATACAGGAATATGCCGCCGGATACCGTTCAAAGATAACGCCGAGCTGGTGCGATTCTGTAAAGACAAGATCGAGCTGGCGGTTGTTGGTTCTTCTAAATTTGTTGAAGATGGAACCGTCGATGCCCTTGTTCTGGCCGGCATTCCGGTTATCGGGCCGGCCGAAGATGCCGGTCGCATAGAGACCAGCAAGGCTTTTGCCGCCAAGTTCATGGCTCGCCACCACCTGCCTTCGCCGCGTACTCATATAGTGGTCAATGCCGACGAAATTGCTGCCGCGTTTGCTGCCGACAAGGAAATTCGCGTGGTCAAATGCGACGGATTTTCGCATGGAGCAGGCGTTGCTGTTGCAGACAGCCTCGAAGAAGCTCATGCTGCCGCGTTGAAGTTCCTCAAGCGGCATGGTGCGCCATTGATCCTGCAGGAGCGGCTCGACGGAGTAGAATGCTCATATACCATTCTCACCGATGGACAACAATGGGTTTCGTTCAGTTCGTGCCGCGATTACAAGCGGGCAGAAGATGGCGAATCCGGCCCGACCACGGGCGGCATGGGGGCTGTCAGTCCTTCGCCAGATCTTACGCCGGAGCTTGACCGTGAAATTGTCGAAACCATCGTCAAGCCTGCGGTCAACGGGATGAAAGCCGACAACCTGCTTTATCGTGGTTTTATGTCGATACAGCTGATGCTGACACCCAAAGGGCCGCGAATTCTCGAATTCAACGCGCGGCTTGGCGACCCTGAGACTCAGAGCATTCTTACCCGGTTTCGCGGCGACCTCGCCGGTCTGTTGAAAGACTGTGCCATGGGTTGTCTGAGTTCCGTCGGCTCTGAAGTCGCTTTTGGCCGACACGCTGCCGTTTCTGTCGTCATCGCGCGCGAGGGTTACCCCGAGAATGAGGCAAATGACCCGGTTTTGCGTGGTTTCGACAAGGTGGTCGATTCGATGGTATTTTTCTCGAACTGCCGCAAATCAGAAGACTCCGAAGATCTGCGTTTTCGCAGTGGCCGTCTGATCAGTATTACCGCCGTTGGCGAGACGCTCGATGAAGCTCGCGAAAAGTGCTACAAAGACATTTCGCGTCTTGAGCTCGCCCGCGTCAAATACCGCCGCGACATCGGCCTGATAAGCCAGTAAAAAAAACTCCCGCCTGGCCGGGCCGGGCGGGAGTTCTTGAATAAGACTCAGATTACTTTTTTGAGGAAAGTCAGCTTGGAGAGGAACTTGAGCAGCCAGAAATTCTTGCCTGGCAGATCATCAGGGCCTTTGATAGATTCGATCTCGCCGGTTGAACTGTAGCCAACCTGGTATTCGTCAGAGATTGCGATGTCATCGAAAATACCGCCGCGCAGCTGTGCTGCGAATTCTTTCGATTTTATCGCCGCTACGACTTCGGAGTTTACTTCTTCGCTAAGATAATCGAGGTTGTAAGTGCCTACAACGCCTATCTTATGGTCAAATACCCAGTTTTTGGCGTGCAGTTTGTTGGCACCCTTGTAGACGAAAATGCGGATATTGGGGATCTCGGCGAAGATGCGTTTCCAGTCGGCGTAGAACATAGCCTGGGTAGCCAGACTGTCTGTTGAAGCCGGGCTGTTGGTATGCATTCTGATCGGAACGCCGCGCTTGCCTGCGCGCTTTAAGGCGTTGAACATGCGTTCAGTGAGAACTACGTATGGGTTCTGAATCACGATTTCGCTCTGGCAGCCGTCGATGTAGCGGATCACCTGGTCGGTGATGTCGTTGCGCGGGCCTTTGATCGAGTGCTTGTCGATGATCTTCACCGGTGCGGTTACCGAATTGGCGAACGGGTCAAAGCCGGCATAGGCACGCAGGTTGTCGTAGCCGGA
Source organism: uncultured bacterium (assembly GCA_964569565.1). Lineage (GTDB taxonomy): Bacteria > Muiribacteriota > Ozemobacteria > Ozemobacterales > Ozemobacteraceae > Rifleibacterium. Next base: position 3,570 of record CAZMWO010000124.1, read on the forward strand.
CATTTCCTTCAGGAAATCAGCTGAGGCTTTGAGATACTTTTTGTTCGCATTGCCCGGCATGACGAAGCGCTCGTTGTTGATATGGGTATTCATGACATCATATCCGGCCTGCAGGTAGTCAGACATGATGTCGATATTGCCCCAAAGTTCTTTGGTGATCGAGTAGCTGACGGGTTTTGAGAATTCTTCGTCGAAAGCGTAATCGAGCTGCTGTGAAATTTCGCTGCTTTTGATGATGACGTCACAATCGCGATAAGCGCCCGGGTGGTCGGCGGTTTCGAGGAAATAGTCCATCGAAACATTGCGGCCACCGATAATTGCATATTCTTCATCGACTACGATGATCTTGTCATGGTTCGAAGCAATGAGTTTGCGAGGGTCTTTGAATACCATCAGCAGGTTGCTGTGGACGGGATTGAAAGTTTTGACTTCGACGTTGGGATACTCGGTCAGTTCCTGCAGCAGATCCTGGCCGAGGAGTTTGCGGGTCAGCTTTTTGGTGCCTCGGGCGTCGAGCAGAAGTCTGATCTTGAGGCCATCTTTGGCTTTTCTCAACAAAACTCCGAGCATTGAATATCCGAAGATATCTTTGTCCATGATGAAATACTGAACATCTATCGAGTGGCGGGCTTCGTTGAGAAGCTTCCAACGGGAATACCATGACTCGGAATTGCTGTATGCGAGGCTAACTTCAGCATTGTCGTCGCTGCTGTTGTTAACCGCCTTGAAGCGGTCGAAGGTGATTTCTACGGGCGGTGCAAATCTGGCGCCAAGCTCTTCATACCAGATCTGGAACTTGCCATAATCGTTCTGGGTCTTGTCGAAATTGAACTGTTTGCCGGCATAGCCGATCCAGCGGGTTACCTTGACCGGAAAGGCGAGCCATGAGGTGTTCTGATACTTTGTGTAGCTTTCGCGTGAAACTTCGTAATTGCTGTTTAAAGCCTGTTTCCACTGGTCATACTGTTTTGTGGCGTTGAGATAGCGGATTCGTTCTTTTGCCAGCGCGGCAAGGCGCGAGTTTGGATTGGCGCGGCCAACCTGGTTCAGCACTTTTTCAGCCGCTGCCGCGTCTTCTTTAAGAAGTTCATAAGCTTTTGCCAGTTCATATCTGGCGAGGTCGGCGTACTGTGAATTGCTGTTCGAGTCGATGAAAGTCGAAAGCAGTTTCATTGCCTGATCGGGATTTTTGCGGCCGGGTTCAGACCAGAGCTGATCGAGAATTCTCTGCAGGCCAGTGGGAATCTGAGATCTGGTGGCAGCCGAGTATTCGACATCGGCAGCGTTTACCGACGTTGCAACTCTGGTGGCATTAGAGCCGCCAGCGCTTGTCTGCTGTCCATCAGATACGGGTTTTACCGTCGTCTGCGGTTTCTGTTTGTTGAAGGAACCCTCGTATGTGGCTTTTGCGCTTTGATAAGCGTTGAGCAACTCAAGAATTTCGGCGGCCGGCTTCTTTTCGTTGACGGCATTGCGGTAGGCCTGATATGTCGAAACATAGTTTTCGTAGTCAGACCGCGCATCGGCCGACAACCTGGTATTGCCTGTTATTAAAAACAGGTTGAGCAAAAGCATAAGACAAAGCAGCTTTTTCATAAAACAGCCTCCAGTTTGACCTTAACGGTACAATTATACTGATCTGAGGCTATGGTGTGAAGCTTTGTCTGCAGTTTTTTTTGATTGCTCGTGTTTTTGCGCAGATATCGCAGATCTGCACAGGTTTTCGTAGAACAGAAACAGTTTACTGATCGACAGGTTCGGGGGCCGGGAGTTTTTTGCGGCTGAAGGTGAAACTCAGGACCAGGACAATGAAGGCGGCAATCAGGGGCAGGGTTAGCATGCGGGCGGCGAAGGGGCCCTGGTAGAAGAAGACTTTGGCGCGGCCGGGGCGTTCCTGGGTCAGGCGCACGAGGTAGGTGCCCTTGCCGACGTTGCGAATATTGAAAGTCTGCCATTTAGCCGGGTTTGGCATCAGAGTCGGCGGATAATGACGCAGGGCAAAGCGATTCTGAAAAACCATGTTGCCATCCGGTGCGAGGACTTCGATGTCGCCGCCGAAGTCGCCAAGTTCTGATTTGAGGTCCAGCTTGATCGAATCGAGACCATCAGCCGTGACTGATATTTCGGTAGTAGCCGGCATGGGATACCCCTCTTCGACGGTGACGCCGAGAGTGCCTTCGCCGATCGGGTTGTCGAGGTAGGCCTGATCTATGATTAAGCCGCCGACTATTATAAAAAGAGTCAGGGCCAGGGTCGAAGCGAGTCTGCGCAGCCAGGTGCCGATAAAGAAGTTCATGATCACAGCCTCCTGTATAATAATAATCATTGTCGCGTAACCGTATGCGTAGGGGCAGGTCGCGACCTGCCCCTACGCGACAGCGGGGCGGTCGTTGCGAATGACGATCTTGACGCGCGATCCGTCGGCGATACTGTTACCAATAATAGCACGTGCCAGCAGAGTTTCAACTTCCTTTTGCAGCAGGCGTTTGAGAGGTCGAGCGCCATAAACCGGACTGTAACCGCGGTCAATCAGCCACTCGCGGGTGTCGCTGCCGATTTCGAGCGTTATGCGGCGTTCGTCGAGACGTTTCTGAATAGCTGCGGTCTGCAGGTCGATGATTTTGTCGAGCTCGGCTCTCTGCAGCGGCGTGAACAGAATTATGTCATCGATGCGGTTGTAGAATTCAGGTTTGAAGAACATTTTGATCTCAGCCAGCACTTTGTTGCGAGTCTTATCATCGATCTCGCCACCGTCGCTGATCTCTGAGATCAGCGTCTGGGCGCCGATATTGCTGGTCATGATGACGACGACGTTGCGAAAGTCTACGGTGCGGCCCTGTGAATCGGTCAGACGGCCATCGTCAAGAATCTGCAGCAGGATGTTGAATACATCGTTATGTGCTTTTTCTATTTCGTCGAAAAGCACCACCGAATAGGGTTTGCGGCGAACAGCTTCGGTCAGCTGGCCACCTTCGTCATAGCCGACGTAACCCGGAGGCGCTCCGATCAGGCGGGAAACCGAGTGCTTTTCCATATACTCGCTCATGTCGATGCGCACCATGTTTTCTTCAGTGTCGAACAGTGATTCAGCGAGAGTTTTGGCGAGTTCGGTTTTGCCGACGCCGGTCGGGCCAAGAAAGATGAACGAACCGATCGGCCGGTTCGGGTCTTTGATACCGGCCCGCGAACGAATAACTGCATCGGTAACCAGATTGACCGCTTCATTCTGGCCGATCACGCGTTTATGCAGGTGCTCGTCGAGGTGCAGGAGTTTTTCCTTTTCGCCTTCCATCAGGCGGGTGACCGGTATGCCGGTCCATTTGCTGACTATATCGGCGATCTCCTCTTCGGTAACTTCTTCGCGCACGAGTTTGCCGGTGCTCTGTTTCTGTTTGAGCTCTTCTTCCATGTCTTTGAGCTGTTTCATGGCATCGGGCAGGCGCCCGTGTTTGAGCTCGGCGGCGCGGTTAAGGTCGTAGGCGCGTTCGGCTTCGGCGATTTCCTGATGCAATTTTTCGATCATTTCGCGTTGTGCCTGCACGCGCTTGATGACGCCGCGTTCGCTTTCCCACTGGGCTTTCATCGAGTCGCCGCGATGGCGCAGGTCGGCGAGTTCCTTACGCAGGGCTTCAAGGCGCGCCAGGCTGACTTCGTCCTTTTCCTTGACCAGCGCTGCTTCTTCGATTTCGAGCTGCATCATGCGGCGCATTACTTCGTCGAGTTCGGCCGGCATCGATTCGATATCTGTTCTGATCATGGCGCAGGCCTCGTCTACGAGGTCGATCGCCTTGTCGGGAAGGAAGCGGTCGGAAATGTAGCGATGCGACAGAGTCGCTGCAGCAACGAGTGAGCGATCCTGGATATGCACGCCGTGAAACACCTCGAAGCGCTCCTTGAGGCCACGCAATATCGAAATGGTATCGACGACATCAGGCTGTTCAACAAGCACTGGCTGGAAGCGGCGCTCGAGCGCGGCATCTTTTTCGATGTGTTTGCGGTATTCGTCGAGGGTGGTGGCGCCGATGCAGTGCAGTTCTCCACGCGCCAGCATGGGTTTGAGCATGTTGCCGGCGTCCATCGAGCCTTCGGCGCGGCCGGCACCGACGATGGTGTGCAGTTCGTCGATAAACATCAGAATGCGGCCATCGCTGCTTTTGATTTCGGCGAGAACGGCTTTGAGTCGCTCTTCGAACTCACCCCGGAACTTGGCGCCGGCGATCAGCGCGCCCATGTCGAGCGCGAACACGGTTTTGTCGCGCAGGCTTTCGGGCACGTCGCCCTGCAGAATGCGCTGGGCCAGGCCTTCGGCGATGGCAGTTTTGCCGACGCCGGGTTCGCCGATGAGCACCGGGTTGTTTTTTGTTTTGCGGGTCAGAATGCGGATGACGCGGCGAATTTCGGCATCGCGGCCGATGACCGGGTCGAGTTTGCCGGCGCGAGCCATGGCGACGAGGTCGCGGCCGTATTTTTCGAGGGCTTCGTAAGTCTGTTCCGGGTTGGCCGAAGTAACGCGCTGATTGCCGCGTATGGCAGTGAGTGCCTGTAAAAACTGGTCGCGCGTCAGGTTGAGTTCGGCGAACATTTTGCCGACAGTGGTAGAGGTGCTTTCGATCATGGCGAGCACGAGATGCTCGACTGAGAGATATTCGTCTTTGAGGGCTTTCATCTCTTCTTCGGCCTTGACCAGAACTTTTGACAGTTCGCTGCTGACGTAGAACTTGTCAGGAGTCATACCGGGGCCCGACACTCTTGGCAATCTGGAAACCAGGTTGTTAACACGTTCTCTGACCGTCTTGATCGGAATATTGATGTTATTGAGCAGGCGTGGGATCATTCCGGCGTCGTCGATAAGCAGGGCCGAAAGCAGGTGCTCGGTGGTGATTTCCTGGTGGCCGTGCTGAATGGCGTTGTTCTGCGCGGCCTGCAGGGCTTCCTGTGACTTTTGTGTCATTCTGTTGATATCCATGTTTTAACCTCGCAAGTCGTTGTACATTATTATTCAACGATTGATAACGCAATTCACGTGCCAGAGTCTCTGATATGTTCTGATAACGCTTGTTAAAAGCGCTTCGTTGTGGTCGAGCGGCATAATGCCGCAGTCAGCAGGCGTCGCAGCTACGTCGCAGTGTCTTTTCTTCTGCGACAAAACTGACGCAAATCATGAGTTGATTGCACATTCAACTTTGACAGAGCACTAATCCTTTGTCACATAAGAGTTTGAGAATTCAATCTGAGAGTCTCTGCTTTTGCCGGGCTCTCGGCAGGATCCCAACGCTACAACTCTCACCAGACGTAAGTATTGTTATATAGCTATAGCTCTGCGTCAAAACTGCCTGGCTCGAAGTTT
>CAZMWO010000125.1:0-8916 GCA_964569565.1 uncultured bacterium
CGATCAATGCTCCAACCACCGAGGGCACTTACAAACTTTTCGTCATAGATGCCGCCGGCAACATCTCAGCGGCTTCAACCGCCGAAGCGACAGTTGACAACACTGCTCCAACCATCATCAGCGTAATTCCCGCAGAAAATGCGGTGCATGTTGCGACCAACACCCTGATAACAGTCACTTTCAGCGAGGCGATGTCAACCTCTACGATCACTGATTTAACATTCACAGTTGCCAGTGGCGCAGTTTCCATCAGCGGCGACATAACCTTCAGCGCTGACCAGAAAGTTGCCACTTTCAGTCCTATGGCCCCACTTCCTCATACCAGCCAGTTAACAGTCACCGTTACAGCAGTGGTAAAAGATTTTGCTGGAAATGCTTTGGATACTAATGTTTCGTGGAATTTCACCACCGCCCCAATCTGGGCACAGGTCGCCGGCGACTTGTTTTATGCAAACCACGGTTCATTTGCCGCGGAACAGTGAGTAGACAGGGATTATCTGAATGCCGTCAGCTTCTGCGTATTCTTCGCCAAGATGGAACAGGTAGCCACGCGCATGCCTGCCAGTCTGCTGCACAAATTCTCTAAGATTTGCGATGTCTTTGCTGGATGGGGCCCTGGTGGCCTTTATTTCGACGGCATGCAGAGTGTTGTCGGTTTCAAAAACCAGGTCTATTTCGCGGCCGGCAACGGTTTTGTAGTAATAAAACTGTTCGGCTTTTATGAAACCAAGCTTTCGTCTTTTCTCAAGTTCTGAAATTACAAAGTTCTCGAGAAGCTGCCCCTCGCTCAGGCGCACATTGAACGATTCGATGATTCCATTATCGGCAAAATAGGTTTTTGCGGCCTTTATATACCTTTTTGCCGGGCCGTATTGATAGCCATAAAGCTTAAAGGCAAGCTCAGACTGATAAAGAGTGTTGAGATACTTCTTTGCAGTTGGAACACTCAGCGAAGACTCCCTGGCAAAGTTGCTGATTTCCAGGTGTGAGCCGATGCTTCGGCAGACATTCATAAAAATGGCGTGGAGCCCCTCAATGTTCTCGATATTGGCCATCTGCATGATATCCCGGGTGAAGTAGGTGTTTTTGTAGTTTTTCAGAAGGTCTTTCTTTGATTCAACTGATTTAGCAGTAATGATTTCGGGAAACAGGCCATAGACAAGTGACTCGTCAAAACTGCGCAAGCCATTTTTCAGAGTAGTGCGATCGGCCCGTTCTGATAAAATCGAGTGCCCGGGGGCCGAAATGCTCTCTCCCCAGCACGCCGGGGGCATCGAGTAAATGTTTATTCTCCCGGCCAGAGTATCTGCAGCTGAATCGAGAAGCCCGATCGAGCTGGAACCGGTCATTATGATATGCGCTCTTTCGTTGTCTACTGCATATTTTACTGCGATAGTAAGCTTTGGCACCCGTTGAATTTCGTCGATTATACAGTGCTTGCCAAGGCTCTTCAAAAAACCCTTAGGGTCTTTGCCGGCCCAGTCGAAGAAATCAAAATCATCGAGTGTGGCATAGCTGTAGTCAGGAAAACTGTTCCTCAGATAAGTGGTCTTGCCGCTGCGGCGCGGGCCTATTATCAGAGCGCTCTTACCCGGATCGATCGTCAGCCAGCGTTTAAACATAATTTACCTCTCAGCGGCAAAATAAACTTTAAATAGATAAAACCAAAGCCTACTTTAATTTTAACATGGATAAAATAAAAGTCAACTTTGATTTAAGCATGAATTAATAATAATATAACGCAGAAGAAGCATAACGGCAATGCCTGGATTTCGCCTTGAAGACGATGACGGAATTACTTGTTGCTATACAAAAGCACGTTGATTTTTGTTAAGCCAAAAGCTTCGTCCGTCTTCAGGCCTCGCAATTTTGAATGAGCTTGTGTATATCTGCGAAAATCGGCGAAATCTGCGGAAAAAGTCTTTACAGCTTCAGGCCGCGGCGGCGGATTTCGAGCAACTTCGCTGGCGATGGCGTGCGCGTGTAGTTGATGTTCTCGGTTCGGTTTGGAATGCCGACGAAGTGCCCTTCGCGCCTGATCCGTTCGAGATTGCGCAGCAGGCAGCCAGCTTCGACCTGGCTCGATCGATAGGGAATCTCGATATACGAGCGACAGCCCTTGACATCGACCTCGCAGCGGTCGATGATGTCGCCGTCGTCGATCTTTTCGTTCATCCAGTGAATTGAAAAGCCGACCGGGCGGCCTTCGATCCAGGCCCAGAGATCGCAGAGAGTGCCGCGGTTTTCGGGCAGCAGACCATGATGAATATTTATGCAGCCGATTTTGGGCAGGTCGAGCACCGGCTTTTTGTAGATGTTACGGGTGCGCATATTGACCATCAGATCAGGTTTCTGGTCGCCGATGAACTGTAGAGCTGCCGGCTGATTGACGCTCGAGCAACGAAAGATTTTGATACCACGTTCTTCGAGCACTTTGACGCGCGGGTCGTTGATGCGCGACTGCAGCATGTTGCGCAGCAACGCGAAACTGAAGCGCGGCGCGCCGATCAGCTGCAATCCGATGATGTTTTTCAGCAGCATCTTTTCGGGCACCTTAAGAATTATCGCGGCGGCGACCTCGACTCCTTCCGGCAGATTGGCCGGGTTGGTAACGCGATCGACGAGCGACAGGTAGTTATCTTTTACGTAAGTGACGTCTGATGTAACGTATATGGCTCTCATATTATGCCTTTTTGCCCTGCAGGCCACCAGAACGGCCGTAGCGTGCGTGCGCCTGCGTGAACTCATCAGAGGCCATAGCGCCAATGATCGAGATTTCGCCGGCGAGCACCGCGGCAGCAAGGATTTCGGCGAATTTGCCGGCTTTCCCGGCGCCGGCGCACCCCATCATGTGCAGGCAGTGATTCTGCGTCGGCAAACGGGTTCCGCCGCCGACTGTTCCAACCATTATACCCGGCAGCGTTACGCTAATCTGCAGATCGCCATCGACAAGCTGCAGGCTGGTGATGCCGGCCGCGGACTCTGCAACGCAGGCGGGATCCTGCCCGGCAGCGATGTAGACGGCGGCCAGGGTGTTGGCGTAATGAGCCTGCATGCCGAATGAATGGGCCTGCATCGAGGTCACCATGGCCAGTTCAGCCAGCCGACACATCTGCTGCGGCGTCGCATGCAGCATGCTCTCGACGATGCGGGCCGGAATCAGACACTGCGCGACCAGCTTCTTGCCGCGGGTGCGGGTAAAGTTGATAGCGTTGATCTTTTTGTCGCCCGACAGGTTCGATTCGAGAAACCACTCTCTGATTTTGCCGGGAAAGTTTTCGAGAATATAATCGACGGCATTACGCGTGGCGATGGTAGTCATATTCTGACCGGAAGCATCACCGGTCGAATAGTTGAAGCGCAAAACCATGGTGCTGCCGATCGGAAATGGCTCGATCGACTTGAGCCTGCCGTGGCTGGTCGTGCTTTCAGCCGAACGCGCAATTTTGGCGAAGTTATCGCTTACCCAGTTACTGAATTTTTCGAGCTGCTCGAGGTCTTTCAGCACAAACACCGGTGTGCGCACAACGCCTTCATCGACCAGGCGCACCTGAGCGCCACCTGAAAGAGTGATTACCTGGCAGCCGCGCGAAACCGATGAGACAAGCGCTCCTTCAGTGGTTGCCATCGGCACGAAAAACTCGCCTTCGGCATGCTTGCCGAGAACCTTGAGCGGCCCACAAAGACCGACCGGCACCTGCACGAAACCGGTAAAACCCTCGATGTTTCCGGTAAAAGCGGCCGGATCTTCCGGCACCGGCAGTTTGAAGTCGTTGAACCCGGACTGTTCGCGCACGAACTTCTGGCGCTGTTCCAGAGCAACCGTTGAAAAATCAAGCAGCGGCGGCAGGCCTGGTATGGTTGAACCGCCGTTAGCAGCCTTTTCGATTGACTCCGGGCTGACCTGATCAGCAAAGAATTTATAGAGTTCATCGAACGTCTCGACCGAAGTTCCGATCAGCTCTCGAAAAGACACGCTGAAACGCTGTTCGAGCTTGATCAGCATTGCGATCACTCCGAGCGAATCGAGCTGCATGAAAGAATCGAGACGGGTGGTAAGATCGAACTTCCCAGGATCGACGTTCAGGAAGGCTGCGACTTCATGAACGAAGGCCTCGACAGTTTTCTTGTTATCAGCATCTTTTGCCGCCGGCGTCGTGCGACCGGCAGGATGCTTCTTTCCGGCGGCGTCCGGGCTGAACATTGCCGCGACTTCGAAACGTTTGATCTTGGCGCTGGCTGAGCGCGGCAGCGGCTTATCTACGATGAACACTTTTCTGATCCGTTCGGCTTCCGGCCATTCAGCAACTCGTTTGCGAATATCTTCTTCAACATATTCCTGCTCTTTGCCGACGCTGTAATCCTTGAAAAACTCGTTGCGACCGAGCATGGCAATTGCAGGAATCTCAAGACCGGCTTCGCAGTGACCGAAGACCACAAATTCTTCGGCATAGGGCAGCGTTCCGAGTCTGAGTTCGAGCTCATCCGGATAAACATTCAAGCCTGAAGCCGAGATGATCACCTCTTTGGCGCGGCCACGAATGTAAACGTAGCCGTCTTTATCGATCTGGGCGATATCACCGGTTTTGAAAAATTCACCGGTGAACATTTCCTGATCGAGCTCGGGCTGACCGAAGACTCCCGAAAAAATCGTCGGAGTTGCGATCAACAGCTCACCGACTCCATTTACCGGCTTGTCGATCATCACTCTGACGCCATGCTGGGCTTTTCCGACTGCTTCGAGCGGGCAATTATGCCCGATCAGCACTCCAGCAGTTGTTTCTGTCATGCCAAACCCCTGGAAAGTTCTTATTCCGCGCGAATTCAGCAGTTGCATGACCTGCGCGCGCGGCGCGGCTCCGCCTATGATCATGGTTATGCCGGCAAATTTAAGATCCGGCTTCTGCATCAATCCGAAAGCGAACAGGTCGGCGAGGCGCGGCACCGCCATGACATAGGTAATGCGATGTTTCATCATTACCGGTATTATTTCAGCCGGGTTGAAACTGTTGCAGACCACCAGTGTCGAATGATAGCCAAGCATGACGAGGCCGGCATCGACGAGCGAAAAGACATGGGTGAACGGCAGAAGTGTGAGCATCCGGTCATCGCGATGATAATCAGAAATCTTGAGCCCAAGCTCTATCGAGGCAATAAAAGCCTTGTGACTCAGCATAATACCCTTGGGTTTGCCGGTGGTTCCTGATGTATATATAATTGCGGCGATGTCGTAAGGCTTCAACTCAGGCTCGCTGGCCTGCGGGCAAACTCCTTTACCAGATCTGAACACGTCGAAATGCAGATTCAGAGTAGTAAATATTTCTTTATCAGTCAGCTCGAATTCGCCCGACCGCTTTTCAAAGAGACGTGAAACAATTATCAGAGCGGGCTGACAGTCTGCAATTATCGCTTTGAAACGTGAAACGGCGATATTGCCATCGACCGGAACCGCTATAGCGCCTGCCCCTGCGATACCGAGAAAAATCGGAAGCCAGTGCAGATGGTTTTCGCTGACGAAAAGCACCCGGTCACCTTTGCTCGCTCCGGCCTCGCGCACCATCTGTGATACATCGGCAATTTCCTGCCAGAGTTGCCCGTAAGTGAGCTTGTCGCTGCTGCCACGGCCGTCGTCGTGAATAATCGCATCTTTGCCGGCAAATTCGCTCACTGGCGATATCTTGAGGGTATCACAAAACATCGGGGTACTCCTTCACACATCAGTATTAACTCATAACAGCATATTACAAACCACGCCAAGGTTAAAGCGCAATTTAACGACTGCCGGTCAGGGGCGTGGATGGCTGCTGAAGAAATCCCAGATGATGTCGTTGCCGGGAAAAGTTGGCGCAGGCTTGTCAGAGCCGGCGCGGGGCACGCGCGTCGAACCGGGCCAGGCGTGGCCCATATCGTGAATGACGTAGGCAATGACTTCGCTGTTGTTGCGGCCATTTTTGTAATGATGAATCGTGGTATTCATTTTCTTATCGAAGCTGGTCACAGGCGCCTTGTCGCAGCCGTTGGCCTTGACCCACAGATCGATAGTCTGCGAGGCTGACCACATCTCTTTTGGCGCGGCAATCGACTTTATCTGCAGTCCGCCCGCGATCGGCACATGCTCATCGATCAGACCCTGCACAATGCAGACCGAAACCGGAACCTGCGGTTCGGGTGGCCGGTGCCAGATCTTTTCGCCTTCGTCTCTGCCGCCAGCAGTACCGACGACAGGCGCAATGGCGGCAAAACGGTTGCCGGGAGCCGCAGCGAGAAAGTGACAGAAAATCGCGCCATTAGACAGGCCGGTCGCATAAATGCGTTTAGAATCGATCGGGTATTTGCCGGCAAGCTCGTCGAGCAATGCGTTTACAAAACCGACATCATCGATATTGTTCTGCTGCGCATAGCCGAAGCCAAAAGCGACGTTCCAGGTCAGCAGAACGTGTTCGTTCTCGCCGGTGCCGTTAGGCGCAACCAGCATAAAACCGGCTTCTTCGGCCTTTCTTTCGAGTTCGTAATAATACAGTGCGCCACGCGCACCGCCACCGCCGCCATGGAACAGAAACACTACCGGCAAAGCCGAAGTTTTATCCCACTTCGAAGGCAGGTATAGATAATAAGTTCGCCTGCGCCCATCATGCCCGATCTCATGAAATGTCGATGCAACCTCCTGCTCGAGCGCCTTATTATCAGCCCGCGCAAGAATGGCATCCTTGATCTTCCCACGCAACCACTGCGCCGACACAGGTTCAGCAAAAAAACCGGCCAACGCCAACAAAATCAGTATCCTGCAAACCAGACCTGGGATTTTTCTCATGGGAATACTCTTCAGTTTTATTGCTTACAGCCTAACAAATTTTCTTTACCCAATCAAATCATGTTGATTGAAGTTTTCAGAAGCCTATCTGGAATGTTTTGTAAGAATATCGATAATTTTTGCGTCTTTGCTGCCTTTGCCTCCGAAACATGATTTAGCGCATGATCGCCTGGTGAGGTCTTCTCTCAAACAGATCGAAGTTAACTTCTTCATAAGAACGAATACCTGTAATCCTGACGATTTCATCGATTGAAGCGTTTACAGGCGGTAGAGGTCTTCCCCTGAAAGGACGCGCGGTCATCGACACTATACTATCATGTCCGTTCATTTCCTGCCTTCGTAACTCCCGTTCTCTGTCTAACTGTTCACGAAGAAAGTCCTCATACATAACCCGCCGAATTTCCAGAGGGTCTTGCAGATCTCCCCTGTTAGCTGTTCCCGGGCTTCGGCCACCCATTCTCGCGATTTTATCGTTGCGAAGGATCCTCGCGAGGCCCATCCCAACGAGTAAAAACAGAACTAGAATTACCCCTACCAGTTGCTGTGTAATCATCACATTATCCCCCGATTAGTTTTTCTGTGCCACTTTACATCCCTAAGAAGCCTCAGTCAACACTCTGCCATGTCTTTCCAGCTGATGCCGAAGCGTTGCAGGTATTTGCGCAGGCGGTCGGAATCGTTGGTCGAGCGCTTTTTCTGCAGGGAACCGGCGAAGAGTTTTCGCCCGGCTTCGGCCATGCTGGATGAATTGCGGCAGACTTCGAGAACGGCGGCGAGCTGAAGACGGTCGAACAGGTCAATTTCTGCCAGTTGTTGCTGATCTAGAATTGACTCGAGCGATGAAAAGTCGCTGTCAGCCAGCTCAGAGCGCCATTCATGGCGGAGCCGGGCCATTTCGTTTTCGACGTCGGCGACACCAATGCGGTTGCCTTCGCACAGAGCCATCATGCGTGCCAGAGAACTGTTCAGATCGCGAAAATTGGCGACCCACAGAGCTTCTGGTGACAGTGCGAATTTAACATAGGCCTTGCGCGCTTCACTGCTGAAACTCACCGGTTTGCCGAGGGTCTGCGAATGCAGCTGCAATTCGTAGTCGATGTTGGGCTCGATATCCTGGGGGCGCTCTTTCAGGCCGGGCAGCGTGAATTCCCAGAATTTGATGCGGGCCAGCAGATCCTGGCGAAAGCAGCCGCGCTGGCATTCCTGCTTGAGGTTGCGGTTGGTTCCGGTGATCAGCTGAAAGTCACTGCGCACCTCTTTGTCAGCGCCAACCGGCAGATAGAGCTTCTCTTCGATCGCGCGCAGCAGCATGGCCTGCTCGTCGAGGCCAAGTTCACCTATTTCATCGAGGAAGAGAATGCCGTTGTCAGCCGCTTTGAGCAGACCCTCGCGGCTTTCGGTCGCGCCGGTATAAGCGCCCTTTTTGTGACCGAACAGCACAGACATCGCCATATCACCGCGCAAAGTTGCACAGTTTACTTCGATGAAGCGCCCTTTTACCCGCCCGCGCTGCCGGCGTAATTCATATATCTGTCTGGCCAGACGAGATTTGCCGGCGCCGGTCGGCCCGGCCAGCAGAATCGGCGCGTCGCTGCGCAGGGCGACCCTTTCGACTTCGGCAATCAGCCTGTTGAATGCTGCATTTCTAGTATTAATGCCTGATTTGAGAAACGAGATGTCATCTTTCGTCTGTATGGCAAAGCGCCGCGCAATACTGTCGTAACGAGAAAGATCGAGATCGATGATCTCATAGCTGCCCGGCGGCTGATTGTGCCGCCCAGGCCCGGTCTGCAACAGACGCGCCGGGAAAAATCCGGCCTCGGTCAGCAGAAAAACGCAAATCTGCGTAACGTGAGTGCCGGTCGTGATATGCATCAGATACTCTTCGTCTTCGCGAAAGCCGAAATTCTGCGAATAGCTGAGTAGACCAGAGAATACCTCTTCAAAGTCCCATGGATTTTTGAACTCAAGATACTCGACCAGCACTTCGGTTTCGGGCGAAATCAGCCCGATATCAGCCTTGACCTGTCGTGCCAGGCTCTCATCACGTTTGCTGCAAAGCAGATGAAAGCGATCGACCAGCAGGTCTTCGTGCTGACAAACAG
>CAZMWO010000126.1:0-4022 GCA_964569565.1 uncultured bacterium
TATCTGAATGTGCCTTGTTCATTCGAAAAACAGCATGACCAGTAGTTCCGCTGCCAGCAAAAGAATCAAGAATCAAATCACCTGGATTTGTGGCAATCTGTAATACTCTTTCAATAAGCCTAACCGGCTTCGGTGTATCAAAGGCCGTTTGGGTACCAAAAATACTTTGTATAGCTTTTCGAGCTTCATCAGTATGACCAACCTCCTCATGTGGCCACCAAGTCCAAGGAACCAAACCAGGAGCATCCTTGAGAAAGTGGACCCGTCTTGGAACCCCTGTTCCGGTGCGCCCAAACCATATCCGATTATCGGCTACAAGTCTTTGGTACTCAGATTCAATGACTTTCCAGCATGTTCCCTCTGGTGGTCGGTGCCGTCGACCATTCGGGGCCACAATTTCATACATTTGGTTCGGACGAAAACCTTGGGCTGTGAGTGAAACACTTTGCCATGGTCCTCGGGGATCATTATTCGGGTTTTTGTAAAGAGCCATCTGTTTATCGGCCAAGGGCAGAAGGTTTCGTGTTGATTTGAATAATTCTGGATTCTTCGCGTAGAGAAATAGGTATTCATGAACGTCGCCGATAGCTTCACGATTCTCTCTAGAATACCGCTTTTGCCACACATTGACCGCAATAAAATTATTGCAACCGAAGACTTCATCGCATAAACAACGAAGGTGTGCTGCCTCTGAATCATCCATTGAAATCCATATTGAGCCATCTTCAGACAAAAATTGCCAGAGCAAAGCAAGTCGTGGATACATCATACAGAGCCATTTATCGTGGCGGGTCAGGTCTTCAGCCTCTTTGCCGACGGCCTTGCCGAGCCAGGCTTTCATCTCGGGACTGTTGACGTTATCGTTGTAAACCCAGCCTTCATTGCCAGTATTGTAAGGCGGATCGATGTATATGCACTTTACCTGACCGGCATAATAGGGCAAAAGCGCTTTGAGAGCCAGAAGGTTATCGGCCTGCACCAGAAGATTGCCGCTATCAGGGTCTCCGCAGGAAAGATCTTCGCGTTTTTTGAGAAGATGGAACGGCACCTGGCGATGATGATTGACTACGGCTTTTTTTCCTATCCAGTCCAGTGTTGGCATTGTGTGACCCTGCTGTGTTGATTTGTTTATGCATTTTCGCGCAAAAGCGAGAATATTGCAACGACAAAAACAATAAACAAAGTCTGGCAGCGGTTCAGATGCCAACAAACCTGTCTTTCAATGTTATTGAAGCAATGACTAATATCGAGTATGCTTGACCAATATGTCGAAGCAGCAGGTGTTGTGATGCTTGAACAGTGCAGAATAAAAATATGTGCCATAGGCGAAGTCGGCTGTTGCCTGGCCGGAGAAATCGCCGATAGTCAGCTTGTAGCCGGAAACAGCCGCATTGCGGTGTTTTCAGGAAAATCCCTGATCAGCAAGGTTCCTGAGGGGGTAGCACATCACCTGTTAGACTCCGAAATACCATCATTTTTGGGCAGGGCGAAGGTAGAGAGCCGAATTATAGATTGCAACAAAGACAGAGAATTGATAGCCACAGAAATTTCGAATAACGACCTGCTTCTTGTGGTTGGCCCCTGTGGCGGTAACAGCAGCACTGTAATACTTGCCGCAATTGCCCGACTGGCTGATGAGATGAATATTGCCACAGTGTCAGTAGTCGTTCAGCCTTTTAAATGCGAAGGCAGTCGCCGTCAGAGGGCTTTTACAGAGGGTCTGGAGGCAATAAAAAAACTATCCGCCCTGACCTGTGTGTGTTCGCTTGACAAAATAGCCGCAGATAAACTTGGTAAACTGGTTCTGCTGGAAGCTTTTGCCTATGCTGACCGCAAAATCGCTCATTGTGTAACCGCTCTGTTTCACGCGCTGTCGCAAAGCAAAGACCTTTTGAACGATCGCGAAAAGCTCGCGGAAGCCTGCCAGGTTGCATTATCAGCCGACACTGTAGCAAAATCAGTCGCACTGGAAATTTACTAATGCTGTTTTTCGATTATTCAATAACTCATCTGGAAATGCCGGGCGATATCTGTTTAACTTTTTACATTTCTGAATGTCAGAACCGCTGCCCGGATTGTCATTCACAGGATCTGTGGGAACCTGTTGGCTCGGAATTGCCCGGGTGCTTTGTCCCACTTTTGCAGTTGTATCGAAAAAAAATTTCCTGCATCTGTTTTCTTGGCGAAGGCAGGAACACTGCGGCCGAACATGCCGAATTTGCTCATCTGTGCAATATTGCCAGACAATATGAGCTGAAAACATGCCTATACTCAGGCAGAGACTGCGAGATAGAAGACTGGATGCTTTGTTTCGATTTCGTAAAAATCGGCTCATACCAGAAAGAATTTGGCCCGATCACCGAAACAACAACTAACCAGAAAATGTACAAAATCAACAATGGCCAGTATATCGATGTAACACATATTTTCTGGAGCAGTTAAGTCTGAACCAGTGGAGCCAGCGCAATGCCTGAAAATATCAGAATTAAGATCTGCTCTATAGGTGGAGTTGGTTTTGCTGCGGTTAAATACATTATCGATAATCGGCTCATGTCGAAAGTCGACTGCATAACTGCTTTTACCGGGCCGGGTGATCACAGTGAAATCCCTTTAGGCATCCTCTGCCACAGGCTTGATGCACCAATAGGGCTGGGTAGAAAGTCGGTGAACTGCCGAATCGAGCACTGTGAAAAAGATAAAGGACTGATAGGCGATGAGGTTCTGAATAACGATCTACTGTTATTTATCGGCCCATGTGGCGGCAGTGCCGGCAGTGCCATTTACGCAACAATAGCGAAACGGGCAAAAGAGATGAAGATAACTACAGTGTCGTTTGGAATTCGACCTTTTGTTTTTGAAGGACATCACCGTGCACAAAATTTTGCAGATGGTCTTGAGCTGGCAAAAAAACATTCTGACGCCACATTTGTCTGTTCGCTCAACGAGCTTATAGATGACTACAGCGGCGAACACATGAACATGCTGGAAGCTTTTATCTATGCTGACCGCAAAATCGCTCACTGTGTAGCTGCTCTGTTTCATGCACTGTCGCGAAGCAAAGACCTTTTGAACGATCGCGAAAAGCTCGTGGAAGCGTGCCAAGCCTCATTATCAGCCGACACTGTAGCAAAATCAGTCGCACTGGAAATCTATTAATGCTGCCTTTCGATTACGATTCACGGCACCTGGCGATGATGATTGACTACGGCTTTTTTCCCTATCCAGTCCAGTGTTGGCATTGTGTGACCCTGCTATGTTGATTTGTTTATGCATTTTCGCGCAAAAACAGGAATAATACAATAATCAATTTATCAATCAAAAGTGTCGTTCGCGTCAGTCCATGAATCTGCTGATCGGAGACAACATGATTTTAAAGAATTTTATTACCAGAGCTATGGCGATTACAATCAGAAAAATGCTCTGTAACGATTCGCTGAGACCAAAATGAGCGTAAAGCAAACCGCCCGCCGGGGCTCCAATCAAAATTATCGCAAGAATAGCTAAAGCCTCAGTATTAGAAACTTTATCAGTAAGTTTTCGTTCTCGACTCTGCTTGTTCATTTCTTTTCTTCCGTTATCTCAATTATACACCCTCAACTTAAAAAGAAAGGTGATCTCATGATAAGGGGGCTAACATGACTGCCCCGACAGGTTCAAGTTACTTTTTTGGCTTTTTTTTGCTGCTGTAAGCAGCTCTTGGCGAGCAGACGCGGTTTGATGGGGTAAGAATTTCGGTTATGGCCTCGGCGCTCAGGCCGGTTATTTCGCCGATTTCTGCGCTGGTATGACCGGCACGGGCAAGGTTTTGCACGGTGCGTATCAATTGCTGATCCTTGTCAGCCAGAGCCTTGTCTTTTTCGGCGATGGCGCTGTCTTTCTCGGCGATGATTGCCAGTGCCCGATCGCGTTCTTCGGCAGCACGCTCGCCGGCGGCAAGTTCTTCGAAAACTTCGTCTTCGACGTGCATGATTTCGCGCATTTCTTCGCTTTCGGCAGCCTTACGCAGTCTTCTGATAATTTCC
>CAZMWO010000126.1:4032-8900 GCA_964569565.1 uncultured bacterium
CATTCAGAATATGTTCGCTGCCATGAATATTGTCGGGATCGAACACCACCAGAATGCTTTCTAATTCTGTGCGGCGCCGGTTTTTCAGCCGCGCGGTCTGAATGATGTAGCTGTCGTGGGTCAGGCCCTCGATGAAGTCGTTTTTTACGGTAAATACTTTTTTGGTAGTCAGATCGGTGTAGGTTCTGGCAATTTTAAGTACCGAGGCATCGATGTTGTCGAGCGGATAGCCAAGGAAGTAAATGCTGATTATCGGCGTGCCTCGACGCTGCAACCCAATGTTTTCAGTATTTTCGGGGTTGGCATACTGCCTGCCGAGATAGCGCCTGAATCTGATGATATCAGTGGCGTGTTTCGCCTTTTGTACTTCTACAATTACCAGTCGCTCGCCCTGGGCTGTTTTAATGCGGGCCGCGAAGTCCATGCGAAAAACCGAGTGCTTCGCCGGGTTATCGCGGGTAATCACGACTTCCTGCGGGCGGGGTTCGAGACTGACGATCTTTTTGCCAATAACCGCGCCAAGCAGCAGTCTGGCAACGCGGTTGTCTTCCATCAGATATTTGAAGACCGAATCATAAATCGGATTAGCGATCAGCATAAAACTCTCCCGACACCATTTTAACTCTTCCCAGGCCACGAATGCAAACATCAGAGCCTGGCAAACGGCCAAACGGAAACCTCTCGTCGAATTGATGCTGGCTTCAAATGTTTATCAATTTGCGCTCGCACCGGCATTCTCTAGCCAAAAAGTTCTGAGTGAGAACCAGTTCGAAGCAAATACAAAGTTTTGTCCTCGATTTTGTAAATGAGAAGCCAGTCCGGTTCGATATGAAGTTCCCGGCAACCTTTCCAGTTGCTGCCAAGAGAGTGGTCGCGATATTTCTGGTCGAGAGGTTGCTGGTTTACAAGTGCCACAAGGACTGCTCTGATTTTCTCGTAAGCCTTGCCCTGAGACATAACACGCCGCATATCTTTTTTGAACTGATTGGCTTCCTGCGGATTAAGGCTCATTTATTGCCATAGTCCTTATCTAACTTTTTGAAGAATTCTTCAGAGGAAAGCGGTTCAGAAAGCCCGATACCACGATCGGCATTCTCGATCACACTGCGTGTTAAATCGTTTGGTTCATGGCCATACTGGCGACAAAGCTTGCATTCTTCAGTTTCCTCATTCTGGCTTCTCCAGAACGAAACCATTTTTTCAAGCATTTCAGACATGGTTAAGCCATTCAAACCTGCTAACCCTTTCAACAGCCGGTGCGTCTGTTCGCTCACCCGAATCATACTAGTTTTCGCATCAGACTTCATTTTTAGTTCACCTCTAAATAAGTATATGCAAAAATACTACTTTTGTAAACAATGTTGCTTTTGTTGCGTTTGTGATTCTTATTATAGTAACGACCCAGTTTTCTGTTGAAACCGCTTCAGATACCACCCGCGCTCAAGTAACATATCGCCCAGTCGCGCTTATCAGACTTGATGATATTACAATTTTGTAATATAACTAGTGACCAAACCAGAATTTCGTCAAAGATCTGGAAAAACAGACGGGAGTGAAGCTGTTATGAGTTTTGAATATCCTTTCAACATCAAAAAATCGGAAGATGGCAGCTACTTTGTAAAATTTATCGA
This sequence comes from uncultured bacterium, assembly GCA_964569565.1. Classification (GTDB taxonomy): domain Bacteria; phylum Muiribacteriota; class Ozemobacteria; order Ozemobacterales; family Ozemobacteraceae; genus Rifleibacterium. The sequence goes on from CAZMWO010000126.1 coordinate 5,664, forward strand.
TATCGAAGAAGCTATTACCTGCGGCTCGTCTATTGAAGAGTGCATTTACAACGCCGGCGAAGTTTTGAGTGCAATGCTCGAATGCCGCCTCGAAGATAATGACGAAATCCCGTTACCATCTAAAGGCAATCATAAATACCGGGTTGCTCCGTCAGCGGCGATCCAGGCCGCACTGTTGATCAGAGCGAACAGGCAGGGCAAAACTCTGGCAGATCTCGCACGCACTCTCGGAGTAACCTGGCCAGTTGCGCAACGACTCGAAAATCCCAGACACTCACCATCGCTAAAGCAGCTTGAACGCGCGTCTGCAGCTCTGGGCAAACGTCTTGTCATCGACTTTAAATAGTCTGAAGCAGTTTTGACTTTATGGCAGATAAATCTTTGCCTTTGGGCATGATGAACAGGCATTGGCCTTTGCTGCGGTCTTCCCAGAGCTGGCCGATTATGCGCTTTTCCTGGGAATCGTCGTTTGACCAGCGATCGGCACCTTTGTATTCGACGACCAGATAGCGGCCGTCTGCCAGTGCGCAGACAAAGTCTGGATAAAACTTGTCTGATGAGGTTTGCAGCCAGAAAGAATGCTGCTGGCGGCGCTCGAGGTTTCTTACCCAGAATTTTATTTCAGGCAAGGTATCGAGAAAGACCGCGCATTCAAATTCTTCGCCGTCGGCGTTAAGATCGCCGACTTTGGGGTAAAAGTGTTTTTTGAAGTTGTAAGCACCTCGAAAAACAGTGTTATACGGGTATTCATCCGGTTTGAAAGAAAAGCAGACCTCAGGTCGAACCTCAATTGGTGCCGGGCTTTCTGGTAAAAGCAACTGCTGATAGGCTTGAGTTCTTCCGGCCAGACGATATTGCTGAATCTTTTCCTGAATTGCGGCTTTTAAGCGGTATTTATCGCGAACAAGGGTTTCAAGCTGCAAATTTCTGGTTTTCAAAAGATGATCCAGAACGCCGTTCAAAAAACCGATTGCATCAGGCTGGATAACATCAGGGTGCAGAATATGCTGATCGAGCCAGAGAATCAAAGATTCCGCCGACCAGGCAAAGTCTAAACCGGTAAAAGAAAGTTGAGTCTGTATCTGGCTCAGGTAATTGATCTTGATCGCGCCTTCTTTATCTATGTCGATTATGCCAACATCGCCTTCAGAACGCGCAGAAGCAAAGTCTTTCTCTGTTAATGCCGGATCGCATGACGACAGCTTCCAGGGAAAATCGAGAAAGTGAGTCTCTTCAAAAAACTCGAACAAATCTCCCTGTCTGATGGTCAAGACCGGTATTGAAAACTTTTCGCCGCGTTCTGCCGGCGAAAGTGGCTTTGTTACCGTAATACCACGCGAGACGTTGTAAATTTTCTCAACCGTCGCTTTTGCAGCCGGGGTCTTGAAACATTTTGCCAGAGCCTGTTTATCAGACTCTTTCATTTCGCCCTGAAAGGTAATTACGTTTTTCTTCTCGTCAAACAGGACCTTTCCGGCAACTTCTTTGGGAAGATCTTTTAAATCGGGCGTTTCAGAGACCTCAACAGAGGTCGCTCCCATAAAAACTACTGGTTCTTCTAATACGTGTTGAACTGGAGTGACAAAGCTTTGCGCCTCATGTGGCTGAAAGCCGTTGGCTACCAAAGCATCTGTCAAGGCATTAGCAGCATCAATGAAATTTTTAGAAGCGGAAAAAGCGTAAGCCTGATTCAGCTTGAGCTGCTTCTTCCGCTTTGCTTTGGGAAGGCGCATTATACGACCAAGAATCTGTTCAACGGCTGTTGAAGCGCGAAGTTCTGCAACTGAGCACAGAACATAGGCAAAAGGACAATCCCAGCCTTCACGCAAAGCATTTACCGTAATGACAAAACGGATCTGGCAATCTGGTTTTGCGATACCGGTTTCCGGCAGTTCTTTTATATCACCAGTTGCAATAGCAATTTGCTCTTCCGGAATCTTATGGTCTTCAATCAGGCAGGATTTAACAACTTCAACAGTTATAGTTTCCTGGTCTTTTCGTTTAGGCTGGGCCTGCAAAAGCATGATAGGGCGAATATACTCACCGGTCAGGTTTTGTTCCTGCAACGCTGTCTTTTCAAGATCTTTGCGCACAGCCAGAGCATCTGATAGCAGTTCTTTCCAGTCTTCGCGCGATTCAAGACGAATCGGCAGCTTTATCATTTCTTCGGCATTCAGTTCTGCTGCAGAAACTGCGTGCAGCACATTGCTGGGTGTGTCTTTTGTCGCAGGAGTTGCAGTGAACTCTAGAATACAGGATGGTCTGAACCTCGCAAGCGTCTGAAATGAAAGAGGAGTTCGCGCATTATGGGCTTCATCAACGATGACAATAGGGGTTCTCAAACGAAAAACATTCGCCAAAGATGGAATCGGAATGCCATCGGTGGTTTCTAGAAAACGCAAACAAGCTTCAGGAAGGTTTAAAAAATGTGATTTAAGTTCGCCAGCAGGTTCGTAAACTCTTCGAAGATCTGCATCTTCGACTCTGAAAGCCTGAATACTCGCAATAACAATCACGGTAGAAGCATCATAAACCGAGGGGCGCAAGAATAAAGCCTCTTCGAGCTTAACGATAGTAACTGACTGCAATGCAGCGTTCAACGCCTGACGATAAGGATGGCTTTCGTTTCGCAAAGCTTGAAAGGTTTGTTCGCGAATGGTATTCGATGGGGTCAGCCACAATACCAGCGAGTGATCGACCTGCAGGAATTCATTGGCAGCGAGGCCGACAGCGTGCGCAGCGACAAGAGTTTTACCGCCGCCGGTGGGCAGTCGCAAGCAGACATAAGGCAGGCCGGGCAGTTCCTTGATCGGAGAATAAGCGACTTTTGTCATCGAGTAAAAAGCTTTGTCAGCATCATTCTGCGCCCGGCAGGCCGCAAAATACTGCTGTAAAGTATCAAGAGTCCTCTGCTGATATTCTTTGAGTGTTAGCATGTCAGGAAACCTTTATCGCATAAGGGATTTGATGAAAAGTTATGCCTTCCTGCCGAAGACGCGAGGCACCAATACGACAGCCAATCCCATAAATGACTTTAGGACCATCGTGCGGCGGTAAATCATGCAAAACCGGAACGGTTAAAATATTGCCGCTGTCAGGCCGTTTGTCTTTAAGCACACCGTTGTATAGCAGGTATACCGCTACGCCGTTCGCAATGCCCAGGAGAGGAAAGTTCTTTTCTGCTTTTTCAGGCAAAGGATTACCGGTTTCAGTAAAGAAAACATGTCTGGCCAGGTC
>CAZMWO010000127.1:0-8899 GCA_964569565.1 uncultured bacterium
TCAGGGCGGCAGCGCTGAGCAAACTTGTTTTCACCTGCACTGAGCAGTCCGCCTGTTCGCCTGTAACAGAGGCTGATCAGAACAAAAAATCATTGTCAGCGCCGCCAACAGATGTTTACGCAGCTCCAGTTGAACCTGTCGTTGTTGCGCCCCCGGTGGCAAATAAGCCCCGCCGCAGATACCACCGCAAACAAAAAAAATGATCAGCGGGCGACGAGGGTCAGCCAGATGGCTGAGGTGATGATGAAGTGAAAGAGCCAGGGAATCAGCAGGCCGTCGGTTTCGCGGGCGGCACGGCCTAGAAAAAGGCCGATGCCGACGTAGATGATCAGCTTGACCAGCTCGGGTAAAATTTCGGCGAAGGTAAATGATTCGATAAAGCCGTAGTGAATCACCGAGAAAAAGATTGCCTGTAAAATATTGGCGGTGCCGGGGGGCAGAACCAGCTCGAATACCGGCTGCAGCAGGCCGCGAAACAACAGTTCTTCGACGAGTGAATTGGCGGCGCCGCCGGCAAGTTTGGCGCCGTAGCTCAGACTGTGGCCGGCTGTCCAGCCGCCAATGCCCTTGGTTACCAGAAAACCGACAGTTACCAGCATGAAATAAAAGAAAATGCGAACGACAACCTTGCTCCAGGACATGGGCTGCTTTTCGCCGAGAATGCCGGTTTCTGCCGAAGGATCGCCGATCTTGAGCCGATGCCGCCAGCCCGCTTTGAGCTGTTTCGCGACGATGAGCGCGAGCAGCGCGATCGGAAGCATCTGCAGACTGCGGTTGCCGGCATAGTTGAGTAACTCGCGCCAGAAGACAGCCGCCGGCGCATCAGCCGGAACCAGCGCAGCTCCGCCGGGCAGCCACGAATACAGCGTCTCGAAGCACCCGTAGCAGAAAAACACAGTAGCTGAAGCCCATGCCGGGAGAGTAATCGATGGTTTCTGAATTCTCTCTCCCGCCATCGCGAGCAGCGCCAGAACGACGAAGGGCAGCAGATAATAAGGCGCCGCAAAAAAGTAATGCGATGTTTGCCTTGCCGGCAGCGCAAAATACACCGGTACTCCAATAACCAGCATCAACAAAAGCGACCTGCTGTAACTGCCACCAGCCGATCCGTTTTCTTGTCCGGTGGAGGTTTCAGTCATGCTGAGTGTTTGTCAGTCAAGATCGGCATAAAGCTTGCCGGCCCGGATCTGGGCGATTTCGTTCTCTACAAATTTGATCATTGACGCAAAACTTCTTTTCTCAGCGGTTTCGAGCTGTTTGAAAAATTCGATTTCAGCTTCCCGAGCTCTGATTTCGGCAGCTTTGCTGAGCCGCAAACCCTTCTTCTGATCAACGATATGAGTCGCTTCATGCACGAGAAAGTCGGCGATATTGTATTCGCTGTGGACTCCGGCAAAGTTCTTGAACTCTACTCTGCCGGTTCCTTCAATGGTTTTCACCGGGCCGGTGGTGAAACTGCCATCGCTTTTTCGGATTTCAAGCACGTTTTCATCGACCAGCCTGAAAAACTCAGGTGTGCGCTCCTGCATTATCCAGAGAGCGCCGAGAATAAGCCTTTCATTGGCAGCGTCGGCGGTAATTTTGATTTTTGAATTGAGCACAGCAGCTTCCTGCTTTGGCTCGGGTTTCTTTTCAGCACCGCAGCCGACGAACTGTATCAGCACAAGAGCAGCCGCTATCATCGCGAAAAGTTTCTTCATTTCGATCCTCCAACCGGATATTGCATTGTCTGTATGCTAGCTCCTGCCTGACAGGCTGTCAATTCATTGGTAATTGATTGCTGCTGTGGTATTTTATTATGCTGTCAGGTTCGTTATTCCGGAGGAAACAAAGATAATGAGAACATTTACAGGTTGGCTGATGCTGGGGTTTCTTGCGCTGACTTGCGGCCTTTATGCAGCCGGGGAAGCGGCCGCGCCGGTTGTCGGTCTGCGCAGGTCTGGCGATGCCGTCGATGTCGAGCGTCTGATCGCCAGCGCACACAAGCTGCCGGTGCAGCGCCGAATCGAGTTTGTCTCTAAATACCTTGTCGGGCGGCATTACCACCCGGCCACCAAAAAGCGCATCAAGAAGCAGAGCAAACCTGTAAAGAAGGTCGAAGCCAGCAATGCCAACCCGCTGCCGGTAAATATTCTGCCAACCAGTTTGACCTATCTCGACTGCATGACCTATGTCGAGCATGTGCTTGCTCTAGCCGCCAGCACAAAGCCGGCATATCAGAACGAGTTTCTCTGCCGGCTCATCGACATCATGTACAATGCCGGTGGCCAGCCCCTGATGAACCATCATCGTAACCATTTCACCTCTTTGTGGGGTGATGTGAACGAGCAGAAGGGTTATCTGACCAACATCGCCCGCAGCCATCAGCTGGCTTTGAGCCGCGAGCTTTATCTCAACCGGGTCGGCGACAACCGCACATTTTACGTGGAAGACCGCTTCACGATCGCCGAAAAGCCGCAGCTGATGTGGTATTTTCCGCGCCAGGTCGTATTGGAAAAAAAGGCACCGCTGCTTTCAGGCGACGTCGTGGCGCTGGTCACCGACAAAGAAGGCCTCGATGTCACCCACATGGGCTTCTTCATCGAAAAGAAGGGCAAACGCTTTCTGCGCCATGCTTCGCTCAAACTCAACCGCATCGTCGATCAGGACTTTGAACGATACCTGCGCGACAACAAGCATGTCGGCGGCCTGATGGTTTTCAGACCGCTGTTGAACAGCCCGGCACCATACAGATATTCGTTTAAACTGATCGACTAGTCCACCTTCTTTGAGTTGCTCAGGCAACTTTCATAGCGTATATTCAATATATGTCTTCTCATGCGACGATAATTCCGGATGCAGTATTCAAAAAGCCGGGTGTAGTGCTTTTGTTCGTCGCTGCTCTCATTTTTGCAACGAGTATGGTCATTTCGCAATGGTTCGAAAAGAAGCAGAGCCAGATAATGCAGGACTGGGAAGCCCATGAACGTGCCCAGATGGCGCTGATAGTTCAGAAAGTTGCCAGATTCAGCACCTCCGACACCTATTATCCGTTTATCCTGCGGCAGGCCGCCGAAATGCTGCGTAAAAGCGAAGACGCTTACGCCTTCGACCTGCTGCGGCCGCTGGTTAAAAAGGCAACCTTTCTGTTTTATTCGGCAGCCGGCAAAAGAGTCGCTGTCGATGGTTTTCCTCTCGAAAAGGCGGCTGTTTCCGAGCAGGTTATGGCTTATCTTCTGCGACCGGAAAGCATGACGGAAAACCGTAGCAATGCGCTTTCTGGAGCCTTTGTCGGCAAGCGCAAGGCCCTTGCGGCAATCGGCCGCAGCCCAGAGACTCTGATCGGACTCAAAGGCTGCAGCAGATATTCGCACGCCGGCTGGTGGCGGCTTTTTCCGGATGCTGACAGAACGACGCCATTAAGCAGCCAGATTGCGCACATCATGGTGCTGGTCGAAGCTTCGCCGAAGGCAGAAGAAAATCTTCTGCAGGAAGTCCTGCACAGCGTAAGGTCGGCACTGCCCGGGCATTATCATCTGGCACTGAAAAGATCTTCGCAAGGCGCATCTGACCGCCGGCCCTTTCCCGCCATGGCTTTTCAGACCGGCTGGATCGAAGAGAAAGCCAACCTCAAAGACGGCCTGAGCATCGAATTGCGCCGTAATCTCAGGGTCGAAGGCTATTACCGCAGCCTGCTCGACCTGTGGAAACTGCTGACAGTGCTGGTTCAAAGCAGCTTTCTGATGCTGGCGGCATTTCTCGGCAGATATCTGCTGGTGGCGCGGCGGAGCGACATCTCACTGCGTCGCGTCATGACAGGCGCCATTCTGCTGGCGATGATACCGGTGCTGGCGCTCTTTTCGCAATGGTGTTTCGACTATCTGCAGACTTCGACGCAGAATACGGTCAGGCAACAGCACCGGACGATCGCGCGGGCGCTCGATAATATCGACCGCGGGTTGCTCAGTCATAAAGCCGGCCTCGCCGGGCGTCTCAATTCGGTGCAGAGAAACCTGGCGGGAGCAACTGAGCCTGCTGAAAGCATTGACAGGCAGATAGCAGGACTTGGCAATATGGCTGAAGCCGTTTATCTGATGAATGAAGCCGGAGAGGTGATCGAGAAACTGGCCGAGATTCCTGAGCGCAGAAAAACTTTGCGTGAAATTGCCGGCTTTCTGATAACCAATGTTGTGGCTCATCTGAACAACATTCCCTCCAAAAAAGCAGATTCAACTTTCAATCTGAGCTATGTCAGGTCGTTTTCGCAAGATGCCCTCAGGAATCTTGGTCGAATAATCGAATTGAACTGGGCCGGATACAAGCGCAGCATGTACCTGTCTTTCGTCAGAGGCAGGCACAAAACTGAACAGATCAGATTTCTTGTCGCTTTTCTCGATTCCAGGCAGATGTTCAGGGACTATCTGACCGTGCTGTCACGCAAGCGAAGCGATATGCGCCTCGGAATCGTCGAAATGAGCGCCGGCGGCCCCCGCTCGAGCATGCCCGACCAGCTGCTGCTGAACGCTGACCTGCTGATGCTCAGTGAAGAAGTCTGGCGCCTCAAACGCACCGTCGATCGGGTCATCAATCTGCCTGGCGCCGGCCGTTGTCTGGTTACCGGCATTCACGCCCGTAACATGGGCGATGTGGTGCTGCTTGGCGCCACTCCTTTCAGACCGATTGAGCAGAGCAATCACGGCATCGTCTCGTTTATCATGATGTTCGTGGCATTCTCTTTCTGCGTCGCCATACTGTCGGCCTTCTTCATTTCGAGCAATCTGGCATTTTCAGTCAGACACCTGGCAAAAGCCCTGGCCGGCATTAAAAACCACGATTTACACAAGCTTCTGAAAGCCGAAACCGCCTCAGAAGGTCGAATTTTCTCAGGACTCAAGCAGGCGGCCCATACTTTTGCCGAGATCTACGATGCCCAGCCTCTTCGGCGAAAGCTGGTATTCGAGGGGAAAGAGGCCATCGGCAGCCTTGCGCTCGAATCTTTCTTTCTGCCCGGCAGATTTCTCGGCAGCGATTATATCGAAGTCCTGCCTCTGTCAGATAATCGCCTGTTGTTCTGCATCGGTGAGATTTCCGGCAAGCCGATTCCGGCGACGCTGCTGGGTGCCCGCATCAAGATGTTCATCTCGATGACAGGCCCTCAGCATAGCGATCCGGCCGATCTTCTGCGTGCGCTCAACGATTTTTTCATGCGCGACCGGAAATGTGAACAGCAGATCAGGTTTTTATGCCTGATTGCAAAAGACGATGGCAGCATGAAGATCGCTAATGCCGGCCATCATGCGCCACTTCTCATTACCGGCTCCGACGTGTCATCTCTTGCCGACGACTCGAAACCGCTTGGACAGATACAACCTCCGGCTATCTGCAGTCATGCAGTAACACTTGCAGCCGGCTCATGTCTGCTGCTCGCTACCTCCGGCACTCTTAAACTGTTCGCCCCTGAGTCCGCTGCCGGTGGCCGCAACGGGCTTGCTGCCGAAATGGCGGCGAACCCCGTTCTGACAGATTCTTCGGAGCTGGCTGCTTTCTGGCTGCGCCTGACCGGTAGAGGGTCAGCTGACGGTGATTCAGACGAAGACCGCTCGCTGGTCGTTCTCAGGAGGTCATTATGATGACCCGGCGCCATGGGTTCCGTCTCTTTGCCGGCATTCTTCTGTGGCTGCCGTTTGCGCTGTTTCTGACAGCCGGTATCTGGCAGGGTTCATCGATCAGGCGGAATTATGAGCGTGAAATACTGTCTGAAACCCTGCGTTTTGAGGTTGAAAAGCTGCTGAGAATCAAAGCGCCGGCAGCAAGATTGTCGGTGCTCTGGCGCGCAGCCTGCAAACAGGCATCCGGCGCCGGCGATATCAGAACGTGGCATGATCAGGTTACCAGAAACCTTGCCGAACAAGGCATAAGCAGGCCACATCTTTTTGTCGCCGCGAGAGGCAAAGAGAGCGGCGAACTGGCCGGCGACTTTGCGCCCCTGCTGCAGATGCTTTTTGCCGACAGTCTCATTCCCATGATGGATACGAAACTAAGAATCAAAACTGACTTTATCGACCTGCCCGGCCACCTGCTCTACACCATGCCCCGCCGCAATTTTATCTACAGCCTGCCTCTGCCTGAAAACGACTGGTGGGTGGGCCAGGGCCTGCAGTCTACCGCAGGTCGTCAATACTCGTATATTCTGTTGTTCAACCAGAATGAGGTAGACTGGCAGAAAGCAATGGGCCACTTTTTTGCACAGGTTCAGCAGGACTCTGCGAGTCTGTGGACAATTCTTTCGGAAGCATCTGCCGCTGACTGGCAGCAGCATCTTGCTTCCTGGGAGGTAAACCCTGATGATACCGGGATTGGCAGTGACTACCGTTATGTCTATCAGACGGTCGGTCTTGAAGAAAACCTTATGGTTCTGCGCGCGCCATTTTCGCGGTCGCTGCTGGTCTGGGAGATTTTTTCAGTTCTTGCTCTGGTTCTGCTTAGTATCGCATGGCTGACAGGTTTTGCGCGGATCGAAAGGACGAATTTTCAGGTTGACTCGCACGGTCTGCGGGCAGGTCTGTTGCTGTTTCTTGGCCCGGCAATCGGGTTACCGCTGCTGGGACTGCTTCTCATCGGGCATCTCGAAATGTATTCCGGCAGTTCGCATGCTCTCAACAGGAGGTTTTCGCAGCTTTCACACGAGATTGAGAGCATTGAACATGAATTCCGCGGCTATACCTTTGCGCAGCAGCAGGAAATCACGCAGTATCTGAAGCAACAGCGGCCATTTTCCAGCCAGAAAAGTGTTCTTGAATGGTGCGAACAGGTTGGTTCGGGCAGATGGAACCTTGGTTATCTTTATGTCTTTACCCGGGACGGCAAAAAGCTGTCGCCGACCTGGTTTCAGTTCAGACCAACTTATGCTTACATTGCCAGGCGGCCTGAACATCGGAGAAAATGGTTTCTGCAGAGGGTGAACAACCGTGGCGGCAAGGTCGAGGAGCTGTATCAGAGCATGTTTCGCCTGCGGGGCGACGAAAATGGCCTGATTGGCGAAGAAGAGATTCAAAAACATCTGCTCGGGCCAGCTCGCAACAGGGTGGGCGACAAGAACGACCCGGTTATCGACAAACTTTTGTCCGGGCTCGCGACCAGTGTGTGCCGCCGGGTTGTGGAGCAACGTTCGCCAGCCGTCACAATAAGTCAGCAGGGGCAGACTATGTCGGTCATGGCCGCTGCGGCCGGAGTCGATGAAGAGGATTATGTCAGCGAAACCATGGCTGACCTTGGCAAACTCACCCGGGTTGTGTCAGGAGCCGAAAAAATAATTAATTATTCTTTCATACTCAGTGATCCGGACAGTGACCGGATGAACTTTCTGTTGCTGCACTGGCGTGCCGGCCATTTCAGCTTTTCACCGGTTCTCGATCTGATCGAAAAAGCCCGTGCAGCTGATGACGGCAGTGCATCCTATTTTTTCAACCGCGATGTCGAGGGGCTTGATTTTGCATCAAAGCAGGCTCCCGCAGCAATGGTCGCGATTGCCAACGGGCTCGAAAATCCTGGTGAATGCTGTCGTTTTATCGCCGAAAGTCAGGATGGTACCAGAAATCTTTACCTGCTGAAGTGTTCCGAGGCGATGGAGCATCTGGTAATAGCCCGATCGATTCCTCTTGCCCGCGTTGAGGGTGACAGCCGGGGACTGGCGTTTGCTTTGGCCGCAGCCATTCTGCCGGGCGCGCTCTGGATAATGCTGGGAATCTGCCTGCTTCGCAGCTTTCTGCTGCAACCGGTCGGCGAACTTGAAACTGCTGTCGAACCGCTGTTTAAAGCCGGGCGCCGGTTGCCGGCCATCAACAACGCGGTTGGCGAACTGCTTGACCTCACTCTGCTGTTCGGGCAGGTAAAAGAAGGCCTCGACCAGCTTAACCTGGCGCATGCCCTGCAGGAGGGCCTTTTTCCGACCGGCGGTCTGAGCCTGGGGCGCCTGCGCGTCACCGGCAGATCGGTCATGATGGAACAGGTCGGCGGCGACTTTTACGATTACTTTGTCGATCCGCATGATGAAAACCATGTTTATGTCTGCATCGGCGATGTTACCGGGCATGGTCTTGCTGCTGCCGTGGTTGTCGCCATGATTTCGAGCGCTATTACACTTGTCGTCAGACAGCCTGGTCAGACTCCGCAGCAACAGCTCACCAGAATCAACCAGCATCTGTTGCCTATTCTGAAGCGCCTGCGCATGAGTTCGATCATGCTGATGCGTATCGATTCTCGCAACGGTGATTTCTTTCTTGCTGGCGCCGGACACCCGGCATTGATCCATGTCAAACCCGACGGTGGGCATGAGTTCATCGAGTTGAACGCTTTTCCGTTGGGTGCTACCAAGACCCTCAAGATTCCGGGCACTCAGATGAATATCGGCGGAAAGCGCGCCATAGTGTTCTATACCGACGGCTGGGTCGAAGCTCTGCTACCCGACGGCGAGATGATCGGTTACAGAGAATTCGCGAACATGGCTGCAGAAACGGTCAATAATAGCGACAATCCCATCGCTGAGCTGTATGACAAACTGGAAAAGCTCACCGGCACCACATCATGGGGCGATGACGTCTCTATCGTGTTGCTCGAATACGATTGATAGAGAATTATAGCACTTCAAAGTGATGATACCTGTGATCACGAAATTAAAAGCTTGCTTATTGAAGATCGAAAGGCGTGAACAGCTCTCGTGCTCGTGCTCGTGCTCGTGCTCGTGCGCGTAATCGTAATCGATTCTGCTTCTCGATTACGAGCACCGCTTCGCTGAGCACGAATATTTGCCCGGGGATGGTTCAGCTTGAATTGCTATATAAAATGATGTTGAACACTCTGTTTGTTCCTGTCATTGCGAGGAGCATAGCGACGACCTGTCCGCAGTAGCCTTGGCGAAGGC
>CAZMWO010000128.1:0-8871 GCA_964569565.1 uncultured bacterium
CAGTTCCGCCGGATACCAGGGTCATACTGGGCAATGCTGATCTTAAAATCAGTTCACGCAAGCCATTGGCTGAAGAACGCAAGGCCGGCAGACGGGACCGGTAAAAAAATGTCTTTTATTCCTAAACAAAAGCCGGCCACTTCCCGATTAGATAGCCTGAATTGTCTATCAGAAACGGGGACGCAATATGAACGCTCGAGTGCAATATGTTGGCGGTATGCTGCTGTTATGCCTGTTCGCATTGGCAGTTACCGGCTGCCGTCAGGCCCCTTCAGAGAATCCGAGATATTATCAGAGTGAACTTGAGCAGATGCGACGTGAACAACTCCGGGCAAAACAGGTTGAACCGGCGGTTAAAGACTGGTATCCATGGCGTGGAAAGCCTTCCTATCGACCGCAGCCCGATATTTCGCAGCGTATCAGCATGCGTGAACACGAAATCAGGTATGAAATTGATTATCTGAACGAAGTTGTAAGAGGTAAGAACAAAGTTCGAGTAAGGTTTCGAGATTGAATATGCTTATCAGTAAGGAAAAAAGGGCATTCTGGCTGTTTCTTCTTTGGGTGCTCGTTTTGCCTGTCATACATCAGCCTGGCATGGCTCAGGATGATGATATGTTAATTGTCGAAGAATCAGTCGAGGACTCCTCAGATCCAGCTCAAGAGACAGCGTCTGACCCGGCCGTTGTTCAGGAAGAAGGCGGCCCGGTTGATGAAGGAGAAAACGCTGTATTCGATGAAGCCGGTGAAGGCGAGGTTATTGCTGATGAGGGAGGCGAGGGCGGCGAAGGTGGCGAAGGTGGCGAAGGCGAGGATCTGCATCCGGAACTGCCGGCTCTAAGCGCTGACCCCCAGGAACTCCTGGCAAAAGTAAACGGCCCGGCCAGTGCCGGAAAGCATCAGGATGTCATCGCCATCCTGCAGGAGCACGAAGATGCAGTTTCAGAGCTTCCTGAGCTGTTGACCATTTATCTCGAAGCCCTTCTTGCCTCAGACAAGGTTGACTGGAACCAGATCAACCGTTTTGCCCGGCAACTTTCCAGCAAAGACCCGGAAAGCTCGCTGGCAGATTATGCTCAGGGCATGTATTACGCTAATGCGAAAAAGCCAGATCTGGGCCGGGCAATGACTTTTCTGGGCAAGGCGAAGTCTGCTAAAAAGCCTTATCCGGCTGCGGGTGGCGCTTATTACATGGTTCTGGCCAGAAGGTTCGGATTGATTGCGCTGGCCCTGATAGCCTTGCCGGTTGTCGTGGTCGTCAAAAAAATCAAGGCCAGAAAAGCCGCAGCTGCATTGAATCTTGACGAATTGCCAGACCAGAAAGCCGTTGCTGCAACAGCTGCTGCCGGCTCGGAAAAGCCGGCCGAAAAAGCTGAAGGAGACAGCGAGAAGCCTGCAGTAGAAAAAAAAGCAGAGCCGAAGAAGAAAGTTAAGGCAAAGCCAAAGGCTGCCAAAGAAAAGAGTGAAGAAGCCGAAGCCGTTGGTCCGAAGCCGGGCTCGGAAGAAAGCAGCGACGAAGATACCGGTGACGCCGGGGAACAGGAAACGGCAAAGCCGGTAGCCTCTGCGCCGCCGGTTGCGGCTGCAAAGCCGTCAGCTGTTCAGCCTCAGGCGGTTGCGGCGACTCCGGTCGCGGCAGCGACTCTCTCGGCTCCGCCCGCAGCAGCGACATATCAGACCATTACCGCCAAGCATCAGGCTGAAATCGAACATTTGCGCGAGTTGACCCGGCCGGGTCGCCGCCCGCCGGTTCAGGCTGACCCCGAGCTTGACTCGCTCTGGAGTGAATTGAGTCGCAAGGCCATGCAGGGCAAAATCGCGCCGCAATCCCGTCGCGAAGAACCTGTTGTCGGAGGATACCGACCCGCCGCCAAAACGTCGGCAGGCGGTGCTTCATCTTCTTATCCAGAACCGATGGCGCCTGATGTCGACTTTAACGTCAGCATGGATTTGTCGGAAGAGTCACTCAAGGACGATCTGACGGTCAAGCTCAAGATGATGGCAATAACCGATGCTGAATTGCGCGACATGTTCGCCCAGAAAAATCCGAAGCATATTCCGCACCTGATCGAATATGTTCTTACCAGGCCCGAGCCGGTGCGTCTGGCTTTTGTTGCCAGAGAACTCGGCAATTATGATGACCCGGCAGTTATCGATGTTCTGGCAGGTCTACTGTATCATGATGATCAGAGAGTATCTCTGGCAGCAATACAGGGACTGGAGCAGACCAAAAAAGTTCCGGCAATTCCTCATTTATGTCCATTTCTGCGATCAGAAACTCCGCTGCTGGCGCAGGCGGCGCGCACAGCTCTCAATAACTTCGGCCCGGTAAAAATCATGCAGGCATTCCATAACCTGCCACAGAACAGTGATGCACGTGTCAGGTCGGCCGGGGTGTTCGTGCTTTCGCGCATGAAAGGCGCCCAGGTTGAAGAAATTCTCAAGCAGATGCTGAACGACGATTCGCTCGATATCAGGTGTGATGTCATTCTGGCCATGTCTTATCAGAAAAATCCGGTTTATCTCGATGCCTTGCGTGAATTTTTCAGAATCGCGGCTGATCGTGATAAGGCGCTGGCGCGCAAGGCAATCGTATATCTGCAGGGCTTTGTAACGCGCCGTAAATAACCTCAGATGCGGTTTTGAATGCAGATGATGGTTATGTCGTCACGCCATGGCACGCTCATGGCAATAGACTCGAGGCGTTTGAGTATTTCTTCGGCCGGGTTGCGCGGGTCTGCTTTCAGGCTCTCGCCGACAATTTCCAGAAATCGCTCCTGGCCGAGTTTTTCGCCGTTCTGGTCAAGCAGGTTAATCGCGCCATCAGAATAAAGTATTGTTGTTCGCTTGTCGAGACTGATGACCTTCTTGCTGAACTTGCTTTCAGCGCTAATTCCAAGCGGTGATGACGGCATGCTTACGAATGTTTTCTCGTCAGGCTTGATCGAAATGCTGATCGGGTATGACTGACCGGCATTTGAACAGAGCAGCTGGTCGTTGGTAGAATCGATCATGCCGATCAGACATGTTGTCATGTGCCCTTTTTGATAGTAGGGCATGAAAATTTCGTTGAGCTTTTTCAGAATTGTGTCGGGGCCAAACGGGAAACTGGGCGAGAGCAGCGTGAATGATGTTTTGAGCATGGCGGTGAGATAGGCCGCCGATATATCGTTGCCGGAAACCTCTGCCAGCACTACCGCATAAGCTCCCTGTTTCATCGGGAAGTAATCGAAAAAGTCGCTCAGTATGATTCTCGAATTCGAATTGGCCGTGGTTATCAGGTAACTGCCGCAGCGAAACTCAGGTTCAGGGTATAGCTGTTTGCGAATTTTTTCGGATATGGTGAGCTTTTTGAGAATAGCGGCGGACTCATTAAAAGCCCGGGCAATTACCCCGAATTCGTTGGCGGAGCGCACGGGTATGCGATGTTCGTAGTTTCGCCTGGCGAGAGCTTTGACCCCGATCATGATATCGCTGATAGGCAGTATCAGGAGCCTGGTAAGCAGGCGCGCCAGTGCCAGGCCCATTATCAAAAGAACGGCAAATATGATGACTATTATGTTCAGTCGCCTGAAGTAAGCTTCGTTAAGTTTGTCGAGCGGAGAAATCTTGATCAGCAGATAGTGTTTGAGGTATGACCCGCGCAGAACGCTTACCAGACTCTCGCGCCCGTCTATTAACATCTGCTGGGTGAACGTTTTGAAATCATTGTCGCTGCGTCTGATGACAGCCTCGAAGTTTTTGAATTCAAGCACGGATGGGAAATTGACAGCATACTGGTGCGTCGAAACTGCCCTGATATCTTCTTCTGGAAATATGCGGTTGAGAATGTCGCGGCGGTCACGCAGGTCGCCGAAAAGACTTTCAAAATACTGCCTCTGGAAATTTATCAGATCGATGAGCATGGCAAAAGCATACCAGGCTTCTCCATCCGGGCCGGGGATTACATCGAGATAACCGAGGAATATCTCTGACATGCCCTGGATGTTTGTGAACTTGCCGATGTTGGTGCGGGCTGACTGAAACAACGATTGCGTGTTCGACTCGATAATGGTATCGACAACCAGACTCGAGCTCGTTCGTTTAAGAGGCTGAATGATGTTGTTGGACTGGTTGTAATAGTCCATGGCAGCCAGCGCCGTGCTGGTGAAAAGCTTGACAAAAGCGTTGTGCCCCTCGCCCTTAACCGGTTCTTCAGCCAGCCCTTCCGTTGTCCCGCTGCTGAAAAGAGCTTTGATGTGACGCTCAGAAATCGCGGCCTGGCGGTATTTCCAGCTGTCGAGAATCTTCTGGCGTTGCTGATTTGATTGCTGGTAATGCCGGCGGATTTCTGCCGTCATCAGGTCGTTTGAGTAGATCAACTCAGAAGTCGAAGACACCATGTGGATACTGTCGGCGTCGAAACTGTCGTATTTTACCTTAAGCATTGTGCACAGGCCGTTTTTGTCGGTAGTCAGCAGTTTAAGGTTTTCGGTGAAGCTTCTGAAATCAAGCAGTCTGGCAGTTATAAATCTTGAGAACCCGGCATCGATATCGGCAAGTCGTCGGTAGTTAGACTGCTTTTCTTCAGAGATCATCGAATGCTTGAGTTCGCGAAGATATTGCACGATGAGGAAACCCGAACCTGCAATCGGCAATGCATAACAGAGCGCGAACAGACCGATCAGGCGCTGTCGCATGTTGTGCTGCAGGCGAATTTGCCTGACGACGATACGGTAAGTCAGTCTGATGAACAAAATGCTGCAGATGACAAACAGCAGCAGGCATATCGAGATCAGTGCCCAGGGATGCTCAGGCTCACTGTAGGCGCCTACCAGCAGTGTTGTCGGATTAAGCCGCTTCAGCGAAATGAGTTTACCCTGCAGAGCAAAAGAACTTGTCGGGTACTGCAGGTAATAGTCTACAAGTCTTTCCTGGTCAAGGTCGGCCAGAATTTCCGGCAGATTGGCGTTTTGTTCGCCAATATAGCCAAAATGCGCCGGGTCGGCAGAATTGACCGTTGTGTCGAGAATGTTGCTGATATCCATGCGGTTGTAATGGATGAATACGAGAATGCCGGCGACAGAGCGGCTGCGAATGGCGCGGTCGAAATCAAAGTAACATAACGAGTAACGATCGGGATTGCCAAGTTCGATTACGCGGTCACGCTGCTCTCTTGCGCGGGTAAGCATCAGGTCGGGGGCCGGAAAAAGTTTGCCGGCCTGACTCAGTTGCTCAGGTGAGATGCTGGAATTCTCGTAGCCGGCGTTGATGAGTCTGAAGAATACTTCATGTTCTTCACGAGCTCCCCTGAGCGGGAAAATCGTGCCTTCTCCGTTGAACAGATAGACTTCCATCATCTGCTTCGGCCACTGGCGGTCGAAATCTACAATGATCTTTTCGAGAATCTCATTATTGGGAGAGAGGCCCTTGAGCTGTCGGAAAAGGCCGTGCAGGCGTGGCTGGAAAAAGCGTGCCGGCGAGCTGTCATACGCAAAATTATCGAGTTTCTGCTCGATGTTGTCAATAATCACAGCACTGCTGCGCGCTATTTTGTCGTCGAGAAAAAGCTTGGCTCCGGTGAACAGAATAGCGGCCGGTATACCCCATGTCAGGGCTACTATCAGCAGCCAGCGCATGAATGTGCTTTGTGCATGACCACTCATGCGGTTACCCCCCTGTCAGGCGATACATGCGCCACGATAAGACTGGCGGTCTCTTTGAATTCTTTGCTGCAGCCGGCTTCCGCTTCCTTCTGCAGAGCCGGACGTATCGGCCGGCCTTCTCGCGATCTGATCGCCAGAGATGGCAGCATTGTTTTGAGCCTGTCCTGACAATTTTCTGCAAAGACCGGCGACAGCGCTATGATGAGTGAATCCTCACAGATACCGGTTTCCTGTTTCCCGAAACCGTAAAATTCTGTGCTGCCGATCTCGCAGGGTGGCAGTTCAATGATATCTACTTTTTTCTCTCTGAGCTGGCAAAGCGCGACTTTTATCGTTCCGCAACCGCTGTAGCTGAGCACCTTTTCTTTTGTGTCGAGCATCATCAGAAAAAAGTCGCCGGCCAGCCTGCGGCGCAGGTTGATTCTGAAATATTCTTCCAGATCTTTGAGAATCTGAAACGGCGAGCGTACGTTGAGTTCTTCAGAGATAAGCCTGACAGCCATTCTGGCCATCGAAAGATTCAGCGATGCTTCGATTCCCGACTGGTCGGTGCGCATCAAAAAGGCAATTGCAAGGTTTTCGTCGAGCTTCGCAAAGTGGTAAATCTCTTTTTCGTCGCTGCTTCTGCTGATCTGAAAGCCGTCGAGAACCAGTTCCCCCATTACCAGAGGGTTTGGTGGCAGCAGATGACGCTTGATCGATCGCCCTTCGTTAAATTCTCTGACCTTGAGAATAAGGTCGGTCAGGCCGGTTGAGATGCTGTCGAGCTCGTTTGACTCAGAGAAAGCCATCTCTTCGCTTCTGGGAAATTCGCTTTTCTGAAGGGCGGTGGCATTGGCAGCCAGCATTGATATCGGCTGAATCAGGGTGTCGGTAAGTATCAACCCGAGAAATGTTATGAAAATAAGGGCGAGCAGCGAGCCCAGCACAAATATCCCTGACAGCTTGCTGGCTTCGTTGCGGATAGGTTCGAAGGGCATGATCAGAAACAGGTTGTAGTTACGCAGGTTGTGACCAGGAATCGCCGCCACCAGCACTTCGATTCCGTCTATTCTGCCCTGTTTGAATGAGCTGACCTGGGTCTGGTTGATCAGATCCTGCAGCTTCCAGAGCGGGAGCTCTGTTGTCAACGAGTATCGCGGGTAATATGCGTTGCGGTCTGCATGCTTTTTGGGAAATGCTGCCAGGGTGAAACCGGTTGTAGCAGCCAGTTTGCTGGCCGATACCGCCAGGTAACTCAGCTGCATTTTTCTCGGTTCATGCACAATGAACAGGCAGCCCGAAGCTGTGTCATTCTCGTCGATGGTGAGCTCAAGAAAGGTCAGGGTTTCATCGCCGTCGAATGTTATGTTCTGCAGAGTCGAGCGGTTGGCAAGCAGCCCTTCAACCGGCCGGGCCGTTACCGTAGTCACTCCGAGAGGATCGTCTGTGTATTTGTAAGCCGTATTGCGTGATGAATTGAAGGTTTTTATCAGCTGTGAAGAGACTCCGCCGATAAGGTTGGCGTATTTGCTCTCGATTGTCGTCGAGTCGCCGGATGAGAAAGCGTCAGGAGCCTTGAACAGAAAATTGCCGGTGGTATCGGAATAACTGGCAAATGCGATATTGTCATCGGCCTGGGCGATAGCCAGTGGTTTGAGTATTTCTGCCGCTGGCAGCTGAGGATTTTTGAGCTGTTCGTTAAGGTGGCGGTATTGCCGGATCAGGTCACCGTATGAGGAAGTAAAGTTGCGGTCAACTTTTTCGAGAATCTCAACCGCGCGATGCTTGTAGTCGCCGACGAGAGAATTCTGTTTCTCATACTGGTAGGCCAGGGTGCCGGTGAAGAGTATAAAAATGCCTGCCAGAGCGGTAAACCCGAATATAAGCGAGAACTGCAGGCCGGCGGAAAGATCGAGCCGGACCAGGAATACTGTTTTCCACAACATGAACAGGAGAAAAACCGGTATGGTAATTTGCAGAATATTGAAGTAGTGCAGCAACAGTGGTGGTGGCGGGCTTACGTGTCGCGTGCCGATCAGTCTGATGCCTTCGGGAGTATCGTTAATTGCGACCAGTTCGTCGTTAAGGCGAAAGCCTGATTTCATGCCCTGGGTGGCGAGAAGCTTTTTACTGTCCTCGCGGATTTTGAGGTTGCCGGTTACTCCGTTCATATCTGGGTTTTTAAGATCCATCCAGGCAAAAATATAGTTTTTGCCGGCGAGCTGGCTGATCTTGCTGATGGCATTTTCTGCCAGCTGATATCTTGATATTTCTTCGGTATTCAGCCATGCGATCAGATGCCCTTCCCCCATGTTGCCTGGAAGCTGAAATTCGAACCAGGCGCCATATTTGCGCATGCCGAGGCCCTGAAAACTTACCAGAGTTTCGGGAGTTCGCGCCAGGCTGTGCACCGTGGCCTGATTTCCGGAAAAAGTTGCTGCAATGTTTTGCTCGCGGCGGGTCAGAGAGCTGTCAGGTTTCTTGCGCAGTCGCAACAGAATCTGCATGTAGTCTTCTGACATCTTTCGCTTGCCGCTGTCGCCTTGGGGCCATGCCAGTCTGACGCCCGACGAGTCAAACAGAAACAGCTCGAGAATGTTCTTCTCGGCCGGCCGGCCTATTTCCTCGGTGGACGACGCCCAGCGGAATGAGTCGCAGACTCGCCTCAGGGTTTCCTGGTAATAGGTCTCGGGGTTGGCAAGACGGGCCATGTGCGCGGTCATTTCGGCCATCTCGTCGAGATTCAACTGCTCTTCGTCACGTGCCAGATTGCTTTGCACCATGTTGAGGGTCAGGCCTATGGTGGTGACAGGCAGGAGTATGAGCAGACAGAAGAAGATAAAGGCTCGTGCCGGATCATACCAGCGCGATAAAAAGTTGGGAGTTTGCTGCCCATTAGCTTTTTGCATATAGTTAGTCTAATTCAGAGTGCAAATAGTTTCAACCATTACGCAAAGTAAAAAGCCCGTTAATTTAACGGGCTTTTAAGCAGGATTACAAGTTTGTGTTCTTCAGAGCATTGCCTGCTCGACCTGTTTTCTGGCAATGGCAAGTTTTTCGATAGCCGCGTTGACTTCTGCCTGACCGGCGGTTCCGGCTTGCGAAATTCTGATGTAGGCTTCGTAGGCTTTCTGATAGTTGGTCATTGCCTGCTGCAGACTTACGGCGGGCACGCTGGCGGTTGTGGTCGTTGGTCTGGGAGCCCTGCTGTTGGGCGAGTAGACACTCGTCGAAGAGCTTGAAG
>CAZMWO010000129.1:0-1580 GCA_964569565.1 uncultured bacterium
AGCACAAGATGATAGTGCCGGTTCGGGTTAGGATACATCAGCCATAGAATGGTTATGATGACTGAAAGGATCGAGGCCGCCAGAAACAGCTGGCTCAAGCTTAGTTTATTTACAGGTTGACTGTTCATGCTGTTCTATTCTAGAGTCCTGACAGACGCAAAGCAACGTTTTTTTTGCATAAAAAAACCGCCTCATCTGAGGCGGTTTTTGTTATCCGGATTAGAATCCTTCGATTTCGCCGAGTCTCTTTTCGTAAGCAGCCTTTTTGTCTTCAGTTACGTGACCGGCGCCATGTTTTACACTTTCTTTAACACGATCGATTACGTCTTTGATCAACTTGCGGCTGTCGGCATCGAAATCACTCATCTTGTAGGTGAAGAAGGTGAAGTATTCACCAGTTTCACCGTTGTTGCGGTGGAGGTCCCAGGCGATTACCTTAACCAGAAGCTTGGCGTTGGTTTCGCGCAGATCGTAGGTATTGTTGAGGCCTTCAGATACGCTTACCGAGTAGTTCATACCAGGATTGGCAGTTCTTCTGAATTCAGTGATCTCGCCAGACTGTCTGACCAGGTCATTCATCAGCATACCCATGGTTCTCAGGGAGATTTCAGCCTGTTCGCTCTGACCAGCCTGACCAGCCTGTTCACTCTGACCGGCCTGACCAGCCTGTTCTGATTCTTCTGACTGCTCGCCCTGACCGGCCTGACCGGACTGGCCAGCATCTTCGCCGGGCTGTTCTTCGCCAGGCTGTTCTTCGCCAGGCTGTTCTTCGCCTGCATTGCCTTCAGCTTCATCGCCGGGCTGTTCAGTTTCGTCACCGGGCTGTTCTTCGCCGGGGAGTTCGGGGAGAACCGGATCAGCGGGAGTTTCGGGAGCCGGAGCTTCGGGAGAAGCTTCAGAAGAGTCACCGGGCACGCCATTGTCACCGTCTTCGGGCAGTTCAGGGAGAACCGGGTCGGCAGGAGCCGGAGCTGGTTCTTCGGGAGTCGGTGCCGGTTCTTCAGGTGACGGGGTCGGAGCTGGTTCTTCGGGGATTGGAGCGGTTTCGCCACCCTGACCAGGTTCGTTGCCCTGACCGGGTTCGTTATCGATCGGAGGAAGAGGTTCGCCGCCCTGACCGGGGTTGTTGCCCTGTCCAGGATTATTGCCCTGACCGGGGTTGTTGCCCCAACCTGGTTTAACTACGATCTGGTCATGTTTGCGCCAGTGGCCTTTGATCCATTTGCCGTTTTTGTCATAGTGACCAACAACCCACACGCGATGTTTGCAGCCGGTAAGCTTGTATTTTAATGCTACACCGGTGTCCTTGAAAGCGTTATTGATTTTGGCGCCGGCTACCTTGATAACCTTGCCAGTCTTAATGGCAGCATTCTTGATGGCCTGACCAGTTTTTTTGGCAACAGTTTTGATTGCCTGGCCAGTCTTCTTGGCAGCCTTCTTGACTGCCTTGGCAACTTTCTGAGTTGTCTTCTTGATGCATTTGCCGATTTTGGCAAAGAACCCCGGTTTGTGGTGACAGCCAGAGTTTCCGTAACCCTTGCCAGCAAACACTTCAGCCGAGAACAACATACAGAAAACAG
>CAZMWO010000129.1:1590-5374 GCA_964569565.1 uncultured bacterium
CAATAAATAATAAAAATAATAAAATCTCAACGCTGATTTATTACGCAAGACGTGTACCACCAGAAAAAAGCGGTAATGAAGAGGGTTTCAGAAAGATATCGCCAGATATGAGCAAAAATTCAGCAGCGCCCTGCCTAAAATTAAGCGTGATACTAATCGGTTGAGGATTCCCGGCCCGGTTATTCAGACATTTCGGCTATAGCCTGCTCGGGGGTATCAAAACAGCCGGCATAAAGAAAAACGCCTACCATCTCAAGCACACGCTGTGAAACATCATTGAGCTTGCAGAACGCAAGATAGCCCTGACGGTCATCGACAATTTTTTCAGTAGTGGCGAGAATGCCGGCAACTGCTGCGCTCTCAAGCATGGTCACGCCGGAAAAATCGAACAGAAAATTCCGGCAGCCTTCCACCAGCAGAGCCTCAACCTTTGGCACCAGCGCCTCGGTGACTCCGGCCGCAAGATATCCGCTGAACTCGACTATCGTGATTTTGTCCGAGCTCCTGAAGTTGAGGGTAAAATTCTTGTTATCCAATCAGCCTCCTGATTACCGGCGAAAAATATTCTTCAAGCCTTTGCCCAGATCCTTGATCTTGTTTTCGATCTGCTTCTGCGGCGACTGCTTTGGAGCGGGCTGCACTGTCGCAGAAGCCGTTCCGGCGGCAGGAGCCGGAGCTACCGGAGTCGAGGCTGTAGCAGTCTGAGCTGCCGGCTGCTTTTTGCCACCGAACAGACGGTCGAGAACCTTGCCGGCTTCTTTCTTGACCGCCGACTTTGCCCGGCGCTCCGCCGCATCTTTGAGCATGCGGTCAAGCGGAATACCGACCGAAGGCGACATGAATGAACCCTTTACGGTTACCGGAATTTCAACCGATGCCTCATCACCTATCAGTTCCTTGAGGATGTTACTCTTCAAAGCAGTCTGACGGTTAAGTTGAAATCTCGCTTCACCATCAAGGGTGGTATCCAGACCAACCGACCCTACAAAAGTTACTCTGTCTTCACCTGCTTTGGCAAGAACATTGTTTGAACTTATTCGCCCGGCAGAAATTTTATAGTCGCCGGCGGCATTGTCAATAGTTCCGGAAGCGAGTTGCGGCGCATTCAGCTTGTCAGCAATCTGCTTGAGAAACGGGGGCGAATTATAAGTGCCCTTCGGCATGGCGAGTTTTGCATCACCGTTCAGCTCGGCCAGCCCCAGAGTGTTTCCGCGACCGGTAAAGCTTCCGTTGATCGCGCCGGTAAGGATATTCGGGTATTTGGTATTCTGCTTGAGAAATTCCTGGGTCATCAGGTTGTTGATATTGCTGTTGAATTCAAACCTGATCGGCTCAGATGCAAGAAATACCTTGCCATCAGCCTTGACCTTACCGCTGAAAATATCGAACTCAGCTGATGGAACCGCAAAAACCGACTCGCTGTATGAAAAGTTGGCCGACAGCTTCTGAAATGGAAACTTGAAGATCTCCCCCTTTTCACTGACCTGGGCAGTAACCAGCCCGGCCGGAACCGAAGCGACACCGGCGACCTTGATCTTTTCAAGCGGTCCGGTAATAGCGCCGCTGCCGGTACCTTTTCCGTCAAAGACGTATCCGGTATCCTTGAGAAAAAAGCCGGCGGCATCAGTTGCGTCAAGCGGGCTTACCACAAATTTGAAATTACTGATAAGTTTTCCCCAGTCAGTGAGTTCGCCGGTGACATTGGCTTTTGAAGTGCCCCATCCAGCACTCAGACCGCTGGTAGTGAGGCCTTTGTTGCTGATCTTGATCGGCCCGCTGATATTTTCAACCGGCCTGAATACCGCCGGATGAACGAATCTTATGCCCTTGAGAGTAGCTTCACCGTTGATCTCTGGCTTTTCGAGCGAACCCTTCAAATTGACGTTCAGGTCAGACTTGCCGCTGATTTCCAGTTCTTTGGGCATTTCCGGGTAGTTTCTGGCAACCATCGACCTTATCTGGCCGAGATCGGCACCACTGATGCCAAGAGTGGCATCAAAAACAGGTTTTTTGAAGTCTTTGAGAATGCCGCTGATAGAAACCCTGCCACCGAGAATTTCGGCAGCAACCTTATCGAGAACAAGCTTGTCGAGATCGGCGCTGGCGGCGCCGTTAAGTTTCGTCAGCACAAAACCACGTTCTGACATATCGGCATGCACATTTTTCAGTTCAAGACGCCCTTTTGGCTTGATGTCGCTGAGTTTGCCACCGACCTGCATCGCAAGAATCAGCTCACCCTTGAACTGTTCAGGCTTGATGGGCAGCTTGAACAGACCAGCACCAACTTTTGCGAATTCATCGATGTTAACATTGCCGTCAGCCGAAAAATCCAGACCTATGTCGGTCGCGTTGGTCAAAACGCCCTTGAGCGTAACCATCGCGCCAACACCCTTTGCCTCAAGACTTTCGACGTGAATTTTTCCCTTCGCATCGCCCAGACCTTCGAGACGCACCTTTACTTTTTCGATCGTGGCCTGAGCCGAGGTCTGCTTTTCCTTGAGCGCAATGCGATCTGAGGTAAAGGCGCCGTCGATTCTCGGCCCCTTGCCGTCATAGGCAATCTTACCCTTGAATGAAGCCTTGCCGGAGGGCGTCACTCTCCGGGCATCTTCGCTGAGATAGCCCGCGACCATTTTCCAGATACTGTCAAAATTGGCGTCAGCACTGATTTCTCCGGTGAATGCGAGAGGCTCTATGTTCAGGCTGCCGCTGACCAACTGTATCTGAGAGTCAGAAATTTTTGCCGAGAACCCTGAAAAACCGATTTTGTTCTCATTATAGCGAACCTGCCCGCGCTCAAGCTGAACCGGCTCTGGCAATGCTTTGGCACTGATCGTTATCTTTTCGGGAACAATTTTAATGTCTACCACCGGCGACGCGGTATCGGCCAGCACAACCGAACCCTCTGCCGAAACCGAACCATTCTTCAGCAGCAGACCATGTTCGGCCGGCACAAACTCTTTTACCATCGGCCATATCATATCGATCTGCAAAGGCGACAGTTTGAAATTTGCGTTAGCCTTGAGCGGAGAAACGCTGGCAACCTGAACTCCGATATCAGCCTTGATGCCGGGCTCTACAATAACCTGACCACCACTGACCTTTATCGAGCCATCTTTGATGTTGTATTCGACGTCAGCCTTTGTGCTGGCAGATTTAACAAAAGTCAGATGCTTCTGATATTCCGGCGGCACCAGCTTTTTGAGCTCTTCGACATTTGCCGCGGCAACCTTTAAAGAAGCACTGATGCTGTCCGGCCAGAGAATTCTGCCTTCGACCTGTGCCGCAGCAACCGAGATCACATCTATGTCGATATTGAACGGAAGCGTGCTCGACAGCATTGACCGTGAAATTCCGGCGTTCTTAAGTATCATTTCATAGGGCTTTTCAGCAGACGCCGTCTTGACACTGAATCTGAGATCGCTCATACCGACGTTTCTGAAGGGAAGCTTCACCGTTGCCAGGTCAAAAGGCTTCTTTGCGCCGGCATCGGCCGGTGAAGCCGCATCAGCCTGCGCAGCCATGAGCTCGACTCTGGTTACGCCCGAAGCGACATCAATTGAATCTAGCACCAGCTCGCCCTGCAGGGCGGCAAAAAAATCAGGAGTTACACTGAGATAGGCAATATCAGCGGCAAGCTTGAGTTCTGGTGAATCAGTAGCGACCGTGATATTTCTGATCGTGATATTGGGAAATGATATTTCGATGCCGGAAAACTTGACTGCCATGCCGGTAGCTGCGCTGATCTTCTCGCCAACGATCTTTTCGAGCTGGCTGTCGGTGG
>CAZMWO010000129.1:5384-8818 GCA_964569565.1 uncultured bacterium
TAGACATAGTAAATGCCAATCGCCATCGAGGCGCCCAACAGCAGAATAAAAACCAGCAAAATTTTGAGATAGAACAAAATACCGCGCGATTTTTTGACGGTCTTGACTTCGTTTTCTTCCATTGTAGGCCTCCATTATGAACCGTGCGGTCATTATCCGGCACCGCGCTTTATCTGTCTTACCATAACACAAATAACAGCAGCCGTAAAATTTCGCCCCGGTGTTTCTCTCTCATCTTGCCGCAAGGCATTAATGCCGCCGAAGTTTTGGCTCTCATGACTTCGGGCAAAACTGACGAAAGATATTTATGATGTCTGTTGTCAAAGCAAAAAAGCCAAAGAGATTCAAGCCGGCCCGGCGCTATGGAAACACCTTCTATTCGCTGGTTCTGCTTGCCATGATGTTTATTTTCAACGGCTGCACCGGTAAAGGCGACATGCGCTTCAGCCCTCTGCCTGACGGAGAGCATTTTACACTGTCGGGGCAGATCAAACTGCCTGAAATCGTCGAAACCGACCTGGCAGGCTCGCTGCGCAGCGCTCTGACCACAATCGCCGATTTCACCAAGTTCAAGATAAAAGCTGGCGAAGTCAGTTCTGCCCCCGACAAAAGCGGCAACTATACGCTCAATCGGGTTCCTTTTGCCGAAGATCTGGTAATAAGGGCCGAATCAGGCAAAATCGCTCTGCTCCGCCGCGTTTCGCCGGACGATCTGTATTACAGCGATCTCAGCAAACTTGAGATAAACCTGCAGCTGACTGCAGAAGCGCTTATCTGGCAGCAGGGCCTCAGCCTGAACAAGAATCTTACTGCCGCCGACATCAGAGCGCGTGAATACGAGTCTCTGGTAAACGACGTGATAACCGCTCTCAAGCTTTGTCTGCAGCTGCCCAAAACTGCGGTACCCGAAACGGTTCTCGATCTCGCGGCCGTTAAAAATGCTGCCAGCACTGCGGCCGGGCAGATACTCGAGCGCGAAATCATGATCAGGGAAGCCAACAGCGTTCTGCGCCACATTCTTCTGCGCAGTGACATCGAACTTCTTAAAGTCTATATATCGCCTTCATTCCTCAATGACTGGGATACGACTTCGAACTGGAACGATGTAATCACCCATTTTACGACCCTGTTCAAAGATTTTGTCTTCACCGAAGTCAGCTGGCAGATCAAAGACAGCGAATTTCTGCCTGATAACATGGTCAGAGTTCGCACCGAAGCGAAGATCAAACTGAAAAGCCTGCGAACAGAAGAGATGGTGCGTGAAAAGACCTATCTGTTCGACGCCATCTGGCGCAAAGAGGGCAATTTCTGGAAAGTCTATCGCAACATGCCATATCGCGACACTCACCCGACCGAGGTGCATGCCGACAGTCAGTGGGGTGAAATCGCCGATGCCCACCGCGAACTGCAGGCCGCACTGGCCACCGAAAAACTCGATATTGTAATGGCCCGCATATCGCCAAACTTCGGCAATGACTGGGATGTAAACAGCACTTATGCCGACCTGGCCAGCTGTACACAATCCCGTTTCAATGCCATGGATGTAAAGCTGGCCAACTATTCAATCGACTCGATCGACTTTTATCAGCAGGGCAGAGCCCTGGTCAAATGCACAGCCCAGGTTCGCGTGATAAGTTTGATCCCGGGCGTAGACATCGATTCCGGTTCAATCAAGGCTGTTGTTGAATGGCGCCGCGAAGAAAGCGGCTGGAAAATCTGGCGCAATCTGCCCTACCGCTTTACGCACCCGATCAACATCGAATAATTATTTCTTTTCGAGAAGCTGTATGCGGCGGTTGACTTCCTGGTTTTTGGGAGCCATAAGCTTGGCACGATGCAACAGGCTGATTACACGTGGAGCATCTTTCGGATCCTTGTAGCTGTCGGCAAGACGCAGCAGAACCTGCACATGCTCAGGCGCGTAGTCGTCGAGAATGCGGTTCTTTTTGAGAGTCTGGCGGGCACCGGCGAGATCCATGGAACTATAAAGAGTTGGGAAATTGCGGCTGATGAAGAACAGTTCTTCTTCGACGTCGTTTTCGCCGGGCGTAAAATCTTTGGCGACCAGCAGGCAGGCAAGTGCCACATCTGGCTGACGTCGCTCAAGAAGTATAAAAGCCAGACCGCGCAGGGCACCGGCAAAGTCTTCGGGGTTGTCAGCGAGTTCAAGAGCCTTGGTATAGGCAACCTGCGCCATCAGTGGATTCGGATTGGTATTATTCCGCAGCAGCATGTAGCCGCGCTCACAATAAAAAGCTGATCGCATCGGGTTCCAGTAAACTGCGCGCTGCATGTTGGCAAGTGCGTCATCATGCCTGCCTTCTTGAAAATCCAGCATAGCCAGAAGGTAAAAGCCGTCAGAAATCGGCTGTTCGACCCATACGACCTCTTTTCTGCTGCCCGCACGGCCTTCGAGCAGGCTATAAAGTTCCTTTTCCATGAGCGAATGGAAGCTTTTATACTCTTTGCCTTCAGTTGCCCTGAAATTCTCATGGCCGTAGATCATCTGGTTGGCTATTTCACGGGCTTCGGCATAATTTCCGGCTTTCATTCTTTCCATGAAAACCATCATCATCTGGTTGTTCAGTTTAACCGGATCGATCTTGCTGATATCAATGGTTCCGCTGGCAGTTTTTTTAACTGTCGGCTCAGCCTTTGCTGCTTTGGCAGTCGGATTCGCAAGTTCTCCGGTTTTGGCAGCAGTGTTGCCGGCAGCCGGACTGGTTTTTGAACCGGCTGTCTGCGCCATCAGGCCGTTTCCGACCACCAGCGCCGCAGCCAGACATATTGGCAGATATTTGTTAGTCATAGTTTAGGTTCCTTTGCGTGACATTTTCATGGCGTAATATAACTTTTCCCGACCCGATTTGCAACCCCGCATCAACTCAGAGCAAATTGAGCGGAACGCACTATGATCTACGGGGCGGTAAGCAAACACTGTATTTTATATGCTTCTTTGTGCTACTCTAACGTGCGTAAGTATGATAAACAGGATTTCAGAACGAAATAAGTTACCAGAGCAAGTCTGGAACGAGGAAAATGCAATATGAACAAACGCTACAAATGCCTGGCCATTCTCTTTATGGTTCTTTTAACCAGCGCGCTCTACGCAGAACAAATTGACAGCCAGGTTCGCTTCAACTTTCTTGAAGGGCTGGTAGAAACAGGTTCGCAGGCAGATAACGGCAGCTGGCGATCAGCCGCCAGACGACAGGTAATATACGCAGGCGACCGCAT
Organism: uncultured bacterium; assembly: GCA_964569565.1. Classification (GTDB taxonomy): domain Bacteria; phylum Muiribacteriota; class Ozemobacteria; order Ozemobacterales; family Ozemobacteraceae; genus Rifleibacterium. Next base: position 8,622 of record CAZMWO010000129.1, read on the forward strand.
CAGAACAGGTGCCGGCGCCTCGGCAATTCTTCAACTGCAGGATCTGCATACTATTATTCTCAAGCCAGATTCCGAAATTGTTATCGAGACGCCACCTTCCAGAGAAGGCAGAATTACCCTCATTTCAGGTCGTATCTGGTTCAATGCCAAGAAAAACATGAAAATACTTCATCCTCTCCCTCGTGTTAATGAGATAA
>CAZMWO010000130.1:0-8775 GCA_964569565.1 uncultured bacterium
GCCCGGCCTGAAATTTAACCGAAAACTCGGCGCGGGCGCGCACCATGTCGAGCCAGGTAAGTGTTTCGAATTGTTCGATGAGCGAATTGATCGACTGGTTGAGCAGCGCGGTGAGACTGGCGAAGATGCGCCTGATCTCTTCGCGCTCGGAAAGTCGCAGCTGCGCCAGGCGATTGTTGGCGGGAAGAAAGGCGAGCGGCTCGATGAAAAGCGTCTGCCCGGTGCCTGACTGGTCGTGCACTATCCCTTGAATGCGGCTCTGGGCCGAGGCCAGAATTGGTATGACGTAGCGTTCGTTGCGCAGGGTGAAGTAGTGGTCCTGCACATCTTCGGCATACTGGCTGAGAAAAGCGCCCAGCTGCTTTTCCGTGCTGCTGACCATCTGTGCATACTCGCGCCGGATCGAGGCCAGCGCCGGCGAGGCATCGCTGCGCACCTGACCGCGGTCGTCAAGGCAGTCATCGATACGCTGAAACAGGCTGCCGAGCGAGGGCATGCCCTTGATGCGCTCGGCCATGCGGCTGCTTTTTCTGGCGGTCAGCTGGCCGGAGTGTGTTTCAAATGCTTTTTTAACGGCAGCGGCCGCCTCGATATTGGCTTTAACTTTTAAAAAGTCTTCAGACCCGAGAACGGTCGAGCCTGAGCGCAGAATTTCGAGCACTTCGCGGATATCGCGCAGGCCGCCCGGGTGGATTTTCAGGCCTGCCTGCGAATACTCGAGGTATTCATCTATTTCGCACAGCCAGCTTTCGATCTGATTGCGATCGGTAGCCGGCTGCAGCGCAAGGATATTCTCTTTCGCCGCGCGTGACCCGGCGAAAGAAGAGATGATCGACAGTATTTTAGAGAATTCAAGGTTGTCTAATGAGAGTTGTTCCATATTTTATCCGCGTATTAGAAGAGACTCGCACTAAGCCGCTGAGGCACGAAGAAGAGAGATTTAAAGAAAGAAGAGTTCACAGTATTCATATTTAAACGAGCATTGAATTTTGTTGCGAAGCCTCTGACTTAACAAAAATCAACGCGCTTTTGTATAACATCATGATGTTCATAAAGACAATTTATCCGCAGATTACTCCGATTACTCAGATTAGAGTGAGCAGGCCGCGCTTCGCGAAGGTTTGAGCCAAAATGGTGTCATCGTAATGACCGGTTGATAAACAATAATTGAACGGTGGCAAAATATCTAGCCTGCCTTTAAATCTGCGCAGATCGGTGAAATCTGCGGTTACTCTTTTTATTCGACGGTGACGGATTTGGCGAGGTTGCGGGGTTGGTCGACGTCGAGGCCGCGCAGGTCGGCGACGTAGTAGGCGAACAACTGCAACGGAACGACGTTGATGATTGGCGAGAAGATGTCGGAAACACGTGGCACTTCGATGACGTGCTCGGTCAGTGAGGTGATCTCGTGATCGCCCTCGGTCGCGATGGCGAGCAGGCGGCCGGAGCGGGCCTGGACTTCTTTGAGGTTCGACATCGTTTTGTCGTAAACGTCAGATTCGGTGACAATAGCCATGACCGGCATTTCGTGATCGATCAGCGCGATCGGGCCGTGCTTCATCTCGCCGGCGGCGTAGGCTTCGGCGTGGATGTAGCTGATTTCCTTGAGTTTGAGTGCGCCTTCGAGGGCGGTCGGGTAGTTGAAGCCGCGGCCGAGATAGAGAAAACTGCGGGCATCGAGATAGGCGGCGGCGATGTCGCGAATCGCATCTTTGCGGTCAAGAACGCGCTCGATCTGTTGTGGCAGCACTTTCAGCTCGCGGATCTTTTCCTTAACGTATTCTGGAGTCAGCACCGAGCGGATCTTGCCGAGCATCAGCGCGAGCAGGGTGAGGGCGGTGAGCATGGCGATATAGGCCTTGGTCGAGGCGACGCCGATTTCGGGGCCGGCGTGGATATAGACGAGACCATCGACTTCGCGGGTCAGCGAAGATTCTTTGGCGTTGACTATGCCGAGCACTTTGGCGCCGCGCTGGCGTGCTTCCTTGACTGCGGCCAGCGTGTCGGCGGTTTCCCCGGACTGGCTGATCGCGATTACCAGAGTGTTGGCATCGACGAGGGGCGAGCGATACCTGAATTCGCTGGCGAGATCGCATTCGACGGGAATGCGCACGAGGCTTTCGAGCAGGTATTTGCCGACGCATCCGGCGTAGTAGGCGGTGCCGCAGGCGACCATGACGATGCGCTGGGTGCGATAGATGTCGGGGCCGGTCAGTTTGAGTTCTTCGAGGAAGATTTTGCCTTCTTCTTCGGAAGTGCGGCCACCGATGGTGTTTCGAATTACCTGTGGCTGTTCGAAGATTTCTTTGAGCATGAAGTGAGAGAAGCCGCCTTTTTCGGCGGCGACCGGGTTCCAGTCGATCTGTACTGATTTCTTTTCGACGTCGTTACCGTCGGCGTTGAAAAATTTGATGCCGTCGCGGGTGACTTCGGCACCTTCGTAGTTGTCGAGGTAGACAACCTGACGGGTGTATTGCAGAATTGCGGTCACGTCTGATGCCACAAAGTTTTCGCCTTTGCCGAGGCCGACGATGAGCGGGCTTTCTTTGCGGGCACAGATGATTCTGTCGGGGTGGTCTTTGTGGATGACGGCGATGGCGTAGGCGCCTTCGACGCTTTTCACTGCCTGTAAGACAGCCTGCTTGAGGTCGCCATGGTAGCAGCCTTCGATCAGGTGGGCGAGCACTTCTGAGTCGGTTTCGGATTTGAAGGTATGCCCGCTGGCAGAGAGTTCGCGGCGCAGCTTCATGAAGTTTTCAATGATGCCGTTGTGGGCGACCATTATGCTGTCGTGGCAGTCTCCGTGCGGGTGCGCGTTGAAGGCTGAAGGGCGGCCGTGCGTGGCCCAGCGGGTGTGCCCGATGCCGATGCTGGAAGTCGAGGCAAACTCGTCGAGCAGCAGTTTGCGGATGTTGCGAAGCTTGCCGATGTCTTTGCGAACGTGGATTTTCTGGTCATCGACAACGGCAATGCCGGCCGAGTCGTGCCGATATAGCCGATAATTCCGCACATTGTGGGAGTGTCCTTTAGTATTTCATCTTACCGGGGCGGATGCCGCGGCTTTCGCGTTCTTCTTTGATTTCGCTGTTGCGCTTCTCTGCGTCGAGCCTGGTAAACGCTTCTGAGGCCTGCTCGGCGTAGGCGCTTTCCTTGAACTGCTCTGATATTTCGCGGTAAATCTGCAGAGCTTCGGCCTTTTCGTTGTTTCCCTCGAGGTATTGCGCGCACTCGAGTGCGGCTGCCGGCTGACCGGGAGATCGCTGCATATACTGGCGGTAGAAATCTTTGGCTGAATCGATCTCACCACGGCGTATCGCCATCAGTGCCCGCAGCTTGCTGACCAGAGGGTGTTGCATGCGTTTTTCGACCGCCTGCAGATGCTCTTCAGCATCGCCGGAAGCGCCGCTCATGACAAGACCCTCGGCGAGAACAAGTCTGGCGTCGATGTTGTCGGGCAGGTCGCGAATTATGTTGGCGGCTTCTTCGAGCCCGCGGGTGATGCTGAAACTTCTGACCAGCGCCATTGCCATTGCGGCTCGATATTTTACACTGCCGGGCATGATGGTGAGGGCGCGGTTGGCTTCTTCGGCGGCCTGTTCGAAGTATTTGCTTTCGCTGAGAATCTGGCTTTTGATGTAATGCGCTTCGGGGTTGCCGCCGCCGCGACCAATGACTTCGTTGATCATGTTCGAGGCTTCGTCGGTAAAGCCCCGATACAGCTTGATCTGCGCGAGGCCGATCAGGGCGTCGTCGATGCGCGGGTCTTTCTTATTGACCTTGGCGAAGAGTTCTTCAGCTTCTTTTATGCGGTTCTGTCTGAAAATTACATCCGCCAGATTGAGCATGGCAAAGCTGTCTTCCTTAACTTCGAGGGCTTTTTGGAATTGTGCTTCAGCTTTGGCGAACTCATCGAGAGCCCGGTAGCAGTCGCCGAGCAGAAACAGGCTCTGAAAACTTTTCGGATTGGCCTTGATGGCTTCTTCGAACTTGCCAATCGCTTCCTGAAAAAGCCCGGCATTGAACCTGAGAACGCCGATATAATGATGCGCGTCGCTGTTGGCAGGCTCTTTGGCAAGTATTTCGAGAAGCATCTTTTCGGCGCTCTCGTTGTTGCCTTCGTCGATTTTGTCGATGGCCAGTTCAAGAGGCGTTTTCGGGCGTTCCGGTCTGATGTCGTAGGTCTGTGTGCTGACCCTCGGCTTGATCAGGGTCTGCGAACCGGCCGGCATTACCATGGTTTCTCTGGGGGCAACCACAAGTGACGGCGCTGTTTTCTGCTCTTTTGGGGCCTTCGCTTTGGCGATTTCGTCTTCGAGTTGTTTGACCAGGTCGCTGTACTGTTTCTGGTCCGGGTGTCGGGTCGTAAGCACGCGGGCGTGTTCGAGCGCTTTGTCCTGATTTCCGGAAAGGGCAAGGCTGTAGGCGAGATAAAACCTGGCCTGATCGTGGTCTTTTGCCATGTCGACAACCTGTCCGAGGTAGTCGGCAGCGCCGCGGTAATCACGGGCAGCATAAAGTTTGAGGCCCTGGTCGAGCAGGGTTGGCACCAGATCCTGCGCGCAGAGCATCATGGTGGTAGCAAGCAGCAGGCCGGCACAAAGCAGGCCGGAAAATTTCCTGAACATAAATCCTCCTGAAGATCAGCCCCCGACGAGAAAGTTGAGGCTTTCCTGTTCGCTCGAGGCCTGGTGGGCCATAAAAAAGAAACCCGACATTTCGAGAACGGTTGAATGGTGCTTGTCAAGGCCCCATACGCTGATCTGGCCGGCAAAATCATCGGCGATCAGGCCGGCGATATCGAGCAAGGCAGCGACGCCCGGACTGCTGATCAGCTCAACTTCGGTGCAGTCGAGCGCAAACAGACTGAATCCTGCGTCGAGACCGCTTTGCACGGTCTGCTTGAGCATGGTGCCGCCGGTGTCTTCGATGTAGCCCTTGAGTCTGATAATCTCGATCTGGTCACGGGTTTCGGTTGTAGCTGAAAACTGCTGATACATATTCCCTCCGTATATAGAAACCTATACTACTCCAGCCACATCTGATTTTTCAACCGTTTTGAACCATAAAAAACGCGAAAAGGCAGAAACCGCAGATTTCGCAGATGGCGCCGATTGCAGAAGATCCCACAGGGGCGCGTCGAGACGCGCCCGTTTCATGAATCCGACGACGACAACTACAACGACGACAACGACGACAACTACAACGACGAAGAAGAGAGAGGGAAGCAGGCGAAAATGGCGGAAAATAAAAAATGTGCCGTTTTGAGCGACACATTGAAAGGGAGTTAGGGATTAGGTTGTCCATTCACGAAAGCTCAGCTTTAAGTTAAAGTTGAACCTTACATGAACTTCAACATTCATATCGGCGATAAAAATTAAAGTGTTTAGCTTTTTTTTATTTTTTTTTGTCGTAAATTTCGGCTGATTTAAGACGATACAAGAAATAACGTAAAAATCAGATTATCGAGCAATCCGGAGGTAAGCAGCATGAAAAATGAAAGCCTCATGACCATTCCAGAGCTGATGGAATTTCTCAAGGTCAAGCGCAATACCATCTATACTCTCAGAAACCTGGGTCTTCCGACCGTCAAAATAGGCCGCTCTGTACGTTTCCGTGCTGATAGCGTGATCAAGTGGCTCAGCGATCTCGAAAAGACCAGTAATTCGCCGGTGTCGGCCTATCTGAGCGACAACACGCATCTGCTTTAAACATGAGCGAGACCGCGAAAGAAATATTTTACCTGCTGAGTTTCTCTGTTGGAAGCGGTTTTCTGCTGAGCAAGACGCTATTTGCTCTTTACCGGACCTGGCAGGAAGACGGCTGGCTGGAAAAGGGGCGCGGGCGTCGCTGCAAGCCCTGATTTGCTGCTCTTAAACGGCTTTTGCTTACAATTCTCTGTAAAAAATCGTAGGGGTTCAACATGTTGAACCCCTACGCTGTTTCTTTGCCTATTTATAGAGGCGGATGTAATTCCAGTGGCTGCTCATGACCTTTTTGTAGTAATCGCGGGTTTCGGGCAGCGGAATGCGGTCGAGGCGGTCGAGAACCGGCAGATTCGCGTGCGGCCCCTGCTCGACCTTGCGGGTGACGTTGCCCTGACCGCCGTTGTAGGCTGAGGACGCGAGATACAGGTCGCCATTGAACATGTCAGCGAGAAACTTGAGATACCAGGAGCCGTATCTGATGTTGAGGTCGATTTCCCAGAGCTTTTTTTGAGTGTAGCCTTTTTCGCCGAGTTTGCCGGCAATCCACTTGCCGGTTGACGGCAGAATCTGCATCAGGCTGTGCGCGTTGCTGCGCGAAAGTGTTTCCGGGTTGAAGTGGCTCTCTTCGCGCATGATCGAAAGTATCCAGAACGGGTCGATGCCGAATTTTTTCGCATTGGCGCGCACCTGCTTTTCGAAGGCAAAAGGATACATCGCATGCCAGGCCCATTCTGGCAGAGTATCAAGTGAGCGGTCTGCTTCGAGAGTCTGGCGGAAAAGGCGCTCACCGTAAGCGGTAAGCTGGTTGTAGTCGTCGTTCTCGCGGGCGGTGTCGATAATTGCTTTATAAAGGGCCAGGTTGGATGGGTTCTGGTCGGTCAGTCTGATCGCTTCGGCTCTCGCCAGACCGGCAAAGGCCGTTTTCCACATTTTTTTGAGGGCATCGGTGCGCATTTTCAGATTGTGACCGGGCTTGCCAGTGGCTTTTCCGTTGAGCAGCAGTTTGTCGTTGCGCGCGGCCGGATCTACCCAGGTGATGAAGAACGAGTTGGGATATTTCTTTTTGAGCAGCTTGAGAAGGGTCTGTGCTTCATCTGACTTCTCGCCAAGGGCAAGAATCGCGTAGCCGAGAGCATCGTCGGCGCGATAATGCCCGGGAAACGTTCTGGCAAGAAACATGAAATACGGCACGGCCTTGGCCAGGCGGCCGTTATCGTAGTGTTCGAGGCCCATTTCGTAGATGTGAACCGGAAACAATGTACCAAGGTCGCCGGCCTTGCTGAGGCGGGTCAGCAGTTCAAGGGTTTCGACATCGTTGCCGACACGATAGGCTGAGCGCATCTTGCGGTAAAGAGCAGCAGTTTCGTTGACCGGAAAAGTCGGTGTCTGCAGAGCAACCCGATAATCAGCAATCGCTTCGGCATGTTGGTCATTGAAATGGTGCGCGTCACCGCGCAGCTGGTGGGCCAGTGCGATTATTGCCGGAGCGGCTTTTCTGCCATTGATTATCGAGTTGTAGAGAGGCATGGCCTGGGCCAGTTTCTTTTCATGCCGCAGAGATTCTGCCTTGAACAGGTCGGCTGTCGATTGGCCCCACTTTCCAAGCAGCTTTGCCTGGTTATGCGGTTTTTTGAAAAATTCACCGACAATACTTTCTGAATTGGCCAGCAGAAGAATCTCAAGCCATTCGTTGTCTTCGAACGCCCACTCGTCGGGTTTTTGCAGGATCTTTTTGAGCAGGCCCTGCGAGGCGGCGGCACCACGATAGAAGGGTTTGTCAGAGTGATAGCCACGCAGTGCCTGAATGGCGATGCGGCTTTTGCGGCCGGGTTTGAGAAAAGGCAGCTCAGAAAGTTTTTCGAGGGCGGTGCCACGCAACCATGGGGTTGGCATGTCGCGGCCGGCGGCTTCGAGTCTGGCAACCGCGTTCTCGTCGGCAGTTTCGAGTTGCAGCAGGAAATGAGGCATGCGGCTCTGCAAAGCGGTTTCGGTTTCAGGAAAGCGATTTATTACCATACTGTAGAGATTGAGTGCTTCAACTTTGCGACCGAGGTTTTTGAGTGCATCAGCCTGGACAAAAAGTTTGAGATCTTCTAGTTCCGGCGAAGCTTTGAGCGCTTCAACTTTTTTCAGCAGTTCAGCGTGCTTCTTTGCGCTGTAAAGTTTGCCGATGTCGTCGAGCTGGCGGTCGAATGTTTGCGCAGGCAGTGCGATGGCGCTTAACATGGCCAGAAGCACCAGCATTGTCTGGCCTTTCCCAATCAACTTTAACATTAACTTGAGGTTTTTCATTTATTTCTCCTGTTACAAATGTGTACCAGAAAGCGCCACATGTTTTCAACCCCTCACGCAAAATTCGGCGAGGGCGTCGCTGTCTCTTTTGCCATATTTTATGTACAGTCGGGCGTTGCAATTTTGTCAGTTTTGCTGTATAAATATCAGATAATTTGCAGGAGACCCCTGTTCAGTTAGTATTTTTAGGAGATAAATAATGAAGCTTTATACCACCGATAAGATTCGCAACATTGGCCTGGTCGGACACGGAGGCTCGGGCAAGACCTCGCTTGCCGAGGCGATGCTTTTTCATACCGGGGCCAACACCCGCATAGGAAAGGTCGATGATGATTCTTCGGTGATGAATTACGACACAGAAGAAACCCGGCGCAAGGCCACAGTTGGCACTTCGCTCGCCGCCATCGAATACAAGGATCACAAGATCAATCTTCTCGATGCTCCGGGCTTCGATGATTTTCTTGGCGAAGTTTACAAGATTTCAGGCGCCGTCGATATGGCGATTGTAACTGTTAACGCGCAGTCTGGTCTCGAAGTCGGAACCGAAAAGAACTGGGCCCTGCTCGAAGCCGCACAGACCCCGCGCATCATTTTTCTGAGCAAGCTCGACAAGGAAAACATCAATCTCGACAAGATTTTTGCCCAGCTCAAAGAATTCGACGCCAAGATCACTCCGGTAATCGTTCCCTGGGGCACTTTTGAGAACCTCAAGGGCGTCATCGACCTGATCGATATGAAAGCTTATGCCTATAACGACGATAAAGGCAAGGCTATCGAA
>CAZMWO010000131.1:0-8768 GCA_964569565.1 uncultured bacterium
TCAGACCAGAGAACGTACAGATGGCAATCTGGGGAGACATCGACAGCAAGCAGATCGTCGAGCTTGTCAAAAAGCATTTCGCTGCCTGGGAAAAGGGCAAAGAGCCGATTCCCGACTTCCCGAAGGTAGATTACCAGTTCGACGCCCGCACCAATTACGTCGATCTACCGGATGTAACCCAGTCTAACGTCTATATCGGACACATCGGCGGTCGTCTGACCGATGAAGATCATCCGCATCGCATCGTTATGAACAACATTCTCGGCGTCGGCTTCGGCAGCCGCCTGTTCAAGCAGGTGCGCTCGAAGGCCGGCCTGGCCTATTCTGTTTACGGCGTCTTCACCGCCAACCTCTCGTATCCCGGCACTTTCTACAACTATGTATCGACCAAATCCGAGAGCACCGTCAAAGCGATCAGAATGATCATCGACGAGATCAAACGCATTCAGACAGATGAACCAGACGCAGAAGAACTCAGACTCGGCAAAGACCGCTATCTCAACACCTTCGTCTTCAACTTCGACAGCAAGGACAAGATCATCGAACGCCTCGTCTACTACGATTTCTTCGGGCTTCCCAAAGATTTCCTCAATAAGCAGATGGAAATGGTAAAGACGACGACAGCCGCCGACGTGACCGCAGCCGCAAAGAAGTATCTCAAACCTGAATTCCTGAGAATTCTTGTGGTCGGAGCCGCCGGAAAACTCGACGAACCGCTCGCCGCCCTCAAAAACGGCGAACCGCAAAAAATCGACATCACCATTCCAGAATAAGCATCTCTATATAAAAAGCCCGTCGCAACTGAAGCGGCGGGCTTTTTGTATCGGCAACAAGACAAATTCTACTCCTGCAACGGAACCCACTTTTCATTCTGCTTTATATACTTGAATCCATCTGTCTTCAGATCAAAAACCGTAATTTCGCCGAAGGTTCCCGACGCATTAACTGCGAGTTTCTGATCAGCATTAACGACTCTGGTTTCGCCCTGATGGTTGGTTAACGATACTTTGCCCTCTTTGACACCTACCGTGGTCGTATCTGAGGAAACCGACAATTCAAAAGTGGTGCCGAGCACGCCGGTCAGGCCATGCGGGGTCTCTATCGAGAAACTGCCTTTATCTTTGTCAATCCGGTAAATGATAGTACCCGAATCCTGCCTGGCGTTTTTTCCTGAAAGAGGAAGCTCAAAATATGTATCGGATTTGATCGCGATTATGCCCCTGTCTTCTGCCAACAGAAGGTCTGCGCCCGACTCAGGCTTAGTTCTGATCGCCCCACCGGTCGGCAGAAAACTGTGCTGTACTGCTGCAACGAACTGTTCAGACGCCTTTGTTCTGGCTTCAACCGAGCCGGAAATCCGAACTATCTGCGCCATTGACTGGGTATTATCACAACCGGACAATAACATAAGGCACGGCAACAGAATTAAGGTGACCGTGAGAAAGCGAACTGTGCTAAAATACATGCTGTATTGCTCCAATATAGATCACTCGATTACGATTGTTTAAGACTGCGTCGTTATACTAACATATTATTATGGCTGTTATTCCGGTTTATTTCATTTGTGGTCTGGCAGAAGGCTATAGCAAGAGCGCAGCAAGAGGTAAAGATTGCAGACTGTCATCAGAAGAGGATTTTCGCTGGTTGAAATGATGATTGCTTTCAGCTTGACAGTTGTTGTTATCGGACTGAGCCTGTATTATTTCTCCCAGGCCAATAGTACCGCCGAACAACTGAGCAAGAAGCAGCACCTGCTTAATGTTTCCAGCAGCCTGCTCAGACTGATCAAAAAAGATTTTCGCTCAGCGACCGAAGCGATTGTTTCAGCTCGTGCAATCTTTCTGAAAGTGAACCAGCTCGATCAGAAGTCGGGAATACCAGAAACCAAGCTCGTTGAATATGAGATTGCTGAAGGACAGATCATTCGGCGGGAAAATGGCTTCAGCAGGTCATTTGCATTTTCTTCGCTGCTGAAACCGGAAGATTATGTTTCGTTGTCAATAACTCAAAGCCACCCTGCCGGATCAGGTTTTTTTCTCGAAATCTTTGCTGTCGATTCAGGCGGCGTAGAACTGATAAAATTACAGGAGCGCCTGATAAAGATAGATATGACAAAATCGGAGTTTTAGCCGTTATAATGAGTCAGGGAAGTATTATGATCAACTGTTGTCTCATTTCAGGAAACCGCCGGATATCTGCAGGATTTTCGCTCTTAGAGCTTCTGATTGCGCTTTTTATCCTGCAGTTGATCATTGCGCCCGTCTATCTGATGTTCACTGAAACGCAGAAGGTCATGTACAAGGCAGCCGATACGCTTACAGCTGCACATCTTGCCAGCTCTCTCATTGCCGGTCTGCGCGATTCTCCGGTTGACATTCTGCGACCGCAGCCGCTCGAGAATGACACAGAACTGACCGCGCCATTAGATCTTGCAAGCCTGGGCGTTCAGGCCGTTCCAGAAGAATTTACCCGTAAAATGGAAATCATACCGGTCGATCTCGCCGGGAAAGAAGGCGGCCCCTATTATCTGGTCGAAGTGCAGATTTCGTGGTTTAACCGTAAGACCAGCACGCCGGTAGAATACATAGTCAGAGACCTGCTTCGGGGGAAAAAATGAAGCATCGCCGGGGATTTGTACTACCAGCAGTCCTGATGCTCATCAGCGTATTGTTGCTGTTCGCAGCAGTCAGGCACTTCTTTTCGAGAAATCAGCTGATACAGGCCGCGCACGATGCCAACTATGAAAAGTCTTTCCATCTCGCCATGGGCGGTCTAGAGTCTGCTGACAACCTGTTTAAAAAGGCCGTAGCATTCTACAATGATGACAGGCCTGAAACGCTGCCTAAAATTGCAAAGGCCCCGCCTGAACTGACTGCCATTCTGAAGTCACTGTTGAACAGCGAAGGATTGCCGTATGCGCGCAAAGAGCGGATTCCTCTTGAATCTTCCATGTTCAGTCATCTGCAGAGCAGCTGGGAAAAATTTGCCACACTTAAAGTTGAGCTGGAGATAAGAGAAATAGAGCAGCTTGTGGCGCCGTCTACGGTTGCCGGCCCCCTGCCAGACCCTCGCGAAACAAGACTTCTGGTGATGCTTCACGCAGAAGCCGTGGTGAACGATGCCGTCGCCAGAGTTTGTCGTTATCGTGAAGCAAGACTGGTCAATATTCTGCCATCGATTCTTGGCAAATTTGTCATTTTTCTCAGGCAACAGGGCTCTTTAAGCATCAATTCATTCGAAGATCGCTTCTCCAGACCGGATATGCTAAAAGACACCCCCCTGATGGTATTCAGCGGAAAAAGCTGCGGTCTGTCTTCGCTTAATCCTGCCGATGCTGCCGAATTCTTCGAAAAACAGGGCTGGGCATACCTTGGCGGCGATGCTCCATGGGTTATGGGCAGCGGCCCCGGTGGCGGAAATGCTGATTATGCCTCGGCGTTACAGAAAAATGAGCAGCAGACCTTCCCGATTCAACCGCCTGATGAATTTTCATCGTTGAATTATCTTGCCTATTATTCACAGCCCGAATACCTGTCTCCTGAATTGAAGGGGCTCTCATATAACAAAGTGTTGCAGGGCCTCAACGACGAACTGTTTTCATCCAGACTCAGAATTTCCGGCAGCAGAAACAAACCGACGCCAACTAATGTTCTCGGCAAGGTTATTGCGAAAAGCGCTTTAATTCAGGGCCTTAAAAATACACACAAAGGGACTTTTGCTCCCTACCCGTTCCTCCAGGAATCACAATTTATCGGACACACATGGCCGGGAATGAGCACTGAGGCTGCGATGACCATGGAAGAAAATTTTAATGGAGTTTTTCAGAGGTATAAATCGCGCATGTCGGTCGTTCTCGAGGAGCGATATAACGCAATAAACCTGCGGGCAATCAAGTTTCCCGCTGCTCCGCTGAATTCTGCAATTATGATCGATCCTCGAAACCTGCCGGCCGGCACCAGAGTTCCAGACCCGTCAAAAAGACTTAATGTCGACGGCAATCCTGCTTCTTTTATCGATGCCAGCTATGGCAATCTCTATCAATTCTTTGCTGATGATGGAAGAAAGCTTTTTGAGGGCAACCTGGCAGGCTTTGAAGATCTGAGCCACTTTGTCAGCAAGGCGGTGATAAGCTTTGACAAGCAGAGCGAATTTTACAGAGATATAGAATCTGACAAAAAAGAATATCTGATCAACAATAACTATCTGATCAAAGGCGACCTGTTGGTTGACCGGCCTCTAAGCTCGATTGACGGCTGCGGCGGCATGATTATTGCCAATGGCGACATTACAATTCAAAACGAAATAATAGCTCCAGATCGTGAGCCTGTTGTGCTTATCAGCACCGGTGGCAATATTCGAATTGCGACTTCAGGCAGAATCCAGGCAGGGTTGATCGCCTTAAAAGGTCAGATTCACTCAGAATCCGCTATAAATGTTGAAGGTATTCTGGCGGCAAGAGAGTTATCGATGGCAAAGCTGTCTCCTCCAGGCTTAAGGCAGCTTTCTTATAATGAAAACTTTGATATAACCGACTCTACGACCTACATGCGGGCATTCAGACTATTTATGCCAAAGGATGGAACTACCTTTGTCAAATAAACGGGCATTTACACTGGTTGAAATCGTAATCGCTCTGGCGCTTGTCTGCGGCGCCGTAATTCTCTGGACCTACATATTGTCGGTAAGCCGTGACAAAAGTGAAAATCTCGATAACGACCAGGTCTTTAATTCATTACGGGCCAGTCTGCTGCATAATCTGAAAAGCGATATGCGTTCTTCGCTGGCAATTAAGCAGCTCAGTGAAAACTCGTGGGAAATCGAGACCGTTAAACTAGACGAAAACGCAACCCCATCAGTCAAAAAGGTAATTTATGAACTTGCTGCTGACGGCAAAAAAGTGTCAGTGTCTGTCGAAGGGAGAGTAAAAACTTATGATTTTTCCAAGGTCCTCGAAGGGAAAAAGCTTAATTTTAAAATCTGGCCATAACGCACATATAGTGCTGTTCTTGCTTTTCGCCGCTCTGGCAACGCATTCCAATTCATTTGCTGCAAAAATTGAATTCGATGTTTTTCCGGCAACCACAACCTTCAACGTCGAAAGGCTCAATCCATCAGGCGGGGTGGTCGATCTCGAAAACAGCAGACAAACCAGTGCCAATGAGGTTACCTGTCCGGTCGTTACCCCGGTTCCGGATTTTATCTCAAAAATTGCTGCTGAATTTCCTCACATTTTTACTCTGCCCCAATCATCCCGCGCGATAAGCTCGGTGCCGAATGCGACTCTGCCTGAAGTTATGCAACCTCCTTTTTCAGAGACCACATTAGAGGGAAAGGGGGAAAAAGAGCTGGTTGCCTTGAGAGATGGGGACGTGACGATCAAACTTCTGCTTTCCACATATTCCCAGGCATCCATGGAAATACATCTTTACGATCCGGATGGCTCAGAAGTCTGGTTTAAAGGCTCATCTCTACTTTCGTGGCATCGACTGGATTCAAGACAAAATTCTCCTCTGCAGTTCAAGGGCACTGTCGATTCCGACAGCATGCGCCTTGAGGGTTCCGGCGACTACGGCCCCGCCGATGACCTTTCTTATTCATTCGACATCAAGGAGGGACAGAAAATGGTAATCAAGACCTATGGAAACGCCGAACCAAGGAGCTTTATAAAAGTCAGCGGATCTGCCTTTTGATTTTAAGTAAATGTTTTAAGATATAGCTGGAGGGTTAATCATGATGAAGAAGATGGTTGCGAGTTTTCTGGTTGCTTTTGTTTTTTCGTTCCTGGCATTAAATGCAGGTAATGCCGCAGATCTCAAGATCAAATTTACCGATAAAAGTCGCTTGAATTATCAGGGCGACTGGAAATTGATCAGTTACCAGGCCTATACCTCTAAAGACGCCGGAAAAGGCGGCCGCCGCGGAACATTGACCTGCCAACCCGGCCTATCAGGCACATATCAGATTATTACCGAATTCAAGGCCACAGTTAATCGTGGAAATCGTGCCCAATACTATGTTAACGGAAGCAAGGTCAAGGAAGTAGACCAGCGGGCCGGCGCGGCAAACGGAAAATCTGCCTTTATCAAGGTTTCTCTCGGCGTTTTTGCACTGACCCCTGAATCAAAGGTAGAACTAAGGGCAGAAGATGGCAAGTCTTACTCTTTTGTCGGGTTTACTTTTACCACCTCTACCGAAGTGCCGACAGATGTCAGCGCAGATGGCGGCACACCCGGCGACACTGGTGCTGAGAGTTCTTTTGTTGCCACCAAAGATGGCGACCTGATCATCGAACCTTATCTTTCTACTTATGCTCCGGCGGCATTTCATGTGTCAGTCGATGGTAAGGAAGTCTTCAGCTGGGTTCGCTCTGATTCAACCACTAAAGAACCCTGTGTATTCCAGGGCGCCGCTGATGAAAAGTCGATGATTCTGAACAAGCCGGGCGATTATTCGCCTGCACCGGGTTTAAAATACACTGTTGCACTGAAAGCAGGTCAGAAAGTTACATCAACCAAGTCCGGCGGTTTTGAATCAGACACATACCTCAAAATTTCCGGACCATTTGACGGCGCTGCTGCTGCAGCCGCAGATGACAAAGGTGCCGCCGAACCAGCCGGGGATGACGCTGATAAAAAAGAAGGCGGTAAGGCAACTACAGATACAACCAAGCCGGTTGCCATGGACGACGTTCTGAATAATAACTAGCTGTTAGCTGTAAAAGCCCGTCGCAAGCAAAGCGGCGGGCTTTTTTTATTTTTATTGCACTTCAAAATGATTACAGCAGCAGCACGAATAATTGTTCGGGTATGATGCTTGAATCGCTATAAAGTTTAAGGTTTACTGACTCAAAAGTTTGCATATATTTATTGTTAGATACATGTATACTGCGAGATCTTTTGCGGTCAGGAGGCAAGACCATGAAAAGTCTTTTTCATATGCCTGCATGGAGCCACTTTGAATGGCACTGGCATGGAAACTTCATGCACAGCACATTTTACCGCGAGCTGACACTGGCGCTTTTGATAATTCTGTTTCTGCTTTTCGCAGCGATAGGGCTCAACGTTTAACCGAGAAAAACCCTCATCAGAACGCCGAGCAGACCTAACATGACTGAAGCGATGACAGCGACGGTTTTGCTGCGCATGTTAAAATCGTCCATAACCCGGTCGATAAGCAGCAGCAGGCCAAAACTTATCGTGAACAGCAGACCAAAAGTGGTTATAAACAGTCCGGCTCCTGAAAGAAACGGCCCGATAAGCGGAATAAAAGCCAGAATTGCGAAAACAAAAGCCAGCATGATAGAAATCGGCAGAGCGACCAGCCAGGCCATACCCGCCAGGAAACTGTAAGCCAGCGCCATCAGAAAGGCCGTCTTTTTGCTTTTAACATCGAATCCCGGCACCATCTCAGAAATCAGATAAAACGCCAGAGTGTTGACCCCGACTGTGATAAGAGCTCCCGTCATCTCACACCTCCTGCTATGCTTGCTGTATACCTAATTCTTTCACAGCCGACACCATTTTGCAAGCCACCACGAATCTCTCCACAATTCCCGGCAGATACCCGGAACGGCAATAAAGCCATTATGACACCTGACTCAAAGATTGAGGGACGCGACGCAGTCGGCAAGAGTGTCGTAGACCGGCACACCGCAGGCAAGCAGACGCTCACGTGAGTTGTGTCCGGCTGCAATCAGAACGCACTTTACGCCCATCGCTGAAGCTGTCTCATAATCGTGTGTGGTATCGCCGATCATCAGTGCTGAAGCGGGGTCACAACCAACCTCTGCCAGCAGCATCTGGCCAAGCTCTACCTTACTGTGCGCATAAGCGTCGTCGAGCCCCTGCACGCGGGCAAAACAGTCAGCAATTTTATAATGACTGATACAGCGCTGCAAAGCATTATGCTGCAGGGCGGAAAGAATATACTGGCTGATGCCGAGCTGGCGTATCTTTTCGAGCGCCTGCCGGGCTCCCTGCTGTAAACGGCATTCGAACATCCTGGAGGCGTAAGCATCGATGTATTCCCTGCCTACTTTTTCAAAAGATTCAACTGCAAAATCGAAACCGATGCTTTTGTAGTAGTTGATAACCGGAAACTCGAACTTTTCGAGATATTCAGCGCGGGTCAGCTGCGGTAATGACCGCTTTTTCAGGCTGTTGTTGATAATCTCTATGCATTCTTCGATGTCATCGAGCAGAGTGCCGTTCCAGTCCCAGAATATTGTTTTGAGCCCTTTCATGTTATGTCTCCGGAGTTTTCTTCAAATATAAGGCCGCTTCAGCAATCAGTGGCAATGATGTCACATCTCTTGCCTGTTCAGCATGCCGCGTTTAGAATTCATGCTGTTCCTGATGCATGCGGTCGGGGGTGTAGCGCGAAAGGTGGCGGGCGTAGTAGTTATAGCCAAGATTGGCCGGAATCGAGACAGACAACAGGCAACGCGAGCCTGAAAGTCGCTTGAAAATAGAGCGCAGCGAATAACTCTTGCGCCAGGCGTAAATCAGACCATCCTGCAGCTGTTCGACTGTCATGTTCTTCGGCCTGAAAACCACATGCTCAGCGTCGAACAATGCCCAGTTCGTCTCAATTATGCGGTTCTGCGCTGCCAGTTCGCGATAGACCGCGGTACCAGGAAAGGGTGTCAGCACCGAGAACTGCGGCAGATCTATTTCTGATTCATAAATAAAATCGACAGTGCGCTTAAAAACATCACGATCATCAGTATCGAGCCCAAAAACGAAACAGGCCTGAATTCCTATGCCGTA
>CAZMWO010000132.1:0-2339 GCA_964569565.1 uncultured bacterium
ACTGCTTCGTCGTCTGCTTCGCCAAGCAATACCATTTTGAACGACAGATCGAACTTTTCTTCTTCAATATCCTTGGTTTCCGGCACCGACTTGATAATTTCGCATTTGAGCTCTTCAAGGCTGCGGGCGACCATGAATGCACGCGGAGCTTTCAGCATACAGTCGGCTACCAGCGTGACAACCATCAACAAAATGTGTGACCCGCGCTGGTGTGCCTCGATCAGCAGTTGCTGCTCAAACTCATTCATTGAGATATCTGCCAGCTCGAGTGCCAGTTGCGATTCGTCAGAATTTTGTAGTGCAGCAGCTTTTACTTCAGCCAATACCGGCTTTTCTTCTGCTGTCACCGCTTTTGCTTCGACCTTGCTGGCGACAGATTTGCCTTTGGCTGCATCCTGCAGCTTCTTTACGATAACCTCGATATCGACATTTGAATCGGTGGCTTCGATGCTGTCATTAACCAGAGTTCGCAATACATCGAAGGTTTCAAAAACAACGTCGATAATTGGTGGACTGACTTCGATCTGCCGGTTGCGCAGCTGATCAAGAATGCTTTCCATTTCGTGGGTAAGATGGGCAACTTTCTCAAAACCCATGGTAGCCGACATTCCCTTGAGGGTATGCGCGGCTCTGAAAATCTCGCCGACGGCCTCCAGATTGCTGGGGTCCTGTTCGAGGGCGAGGAGAAATTTGTCCATCAGGTCGAGGTTCTCGCGCGAACCATCGACATACATTCCCATGTATTGGGACAGATCGATGTCCATCAGTTGCCTCGGCTCATATCATTGTTCGACAGCATGCTGCATATAGGATTAAATATTATACAGTAAATCGGTATAAAATAGAAACTAATTAAATGCTTTCATGCAGAACCGGAGATGCAGGGTTGCTTCAAAATTCGGCGTCAGGAAAAAGCCGCGAATTGAAGAACTCGAAACTGGCTTTACGAAAGTCTTCTGGAACTTTCTGCCCGTTTGTGATGTATGCCAGTGATTTTCCGGTCTTGAACAACAATGCCAGAAGAGGGCCTATCGTATTGGTTTCGTCGATCTTGGTGAAAATAAGATGGTCGAAGCCGACCCGCCCGAAACATCTTATGGTGTCTATCATGTCGGTGTATTTTGAAGTTGCCGAGAGAACAAGATACTTCGATGCCGACGGCAGTTTTTCGATAAAACCGCTCAGCTCACAGAGTTCGTCGGTGTCTTTCTGGCAGCGGCCGGCTGTGTCGACAATGATGAGATCTTTGTCCTGGTGCCTGTTTATCGCCGGATCGATCTCGTCGGGCTTATACAGTATTTCCATCTCAGCGCCGATAATTTCGGCAAACTGTTGAAGGTGGTTGACCGCGCCGATTCTGTATGTGTCCAGGGTGAAGAGCGCGATGCTTTTCTGCTCGCGCGGGCATATTCCATAGGCGGCCGCCAGTTTCGCGATGGTAGTGGTTTTGCCGACGCCGGTCGGGCCGATGAATACTACGACAGTCGGGCCGTTTTTGCGTTTGAATTCTATTTCCGGAGAAAATTTCAGCTTTTTCTCAAACCAGTTGCAGGCGGCACGCAGAGCTTCTGCTGGTTGGCGTAGTGCATTGGCCGGCAGATTGTCCTTGAGGTCGAATACTACCTGATCGGCGATTTCAAGCGGAGTTTCCATCGCCAGGAGGTTCTTTTTTACCTCAAACAGCCCTTTTGGCAGGTCAGCGACCTTTCTTTCGAGTGCCTCGCCGGACTCGAGATTGAGATTTTGCAGCATGGCAAGTATCTGATTAACGCGTTCCTCCATTGCCGACACCATCGATCTTACCTCATCAGGAGCCGGTTCGTTACTTTTGCCGGCAGCGGCAGGCTGAGGACGGTTCTTTGTTTCGGGCTTTGGCAGCATTTTCTCACGGCGCTGTCGTTCATCTTTTACAGCCATGATTTCGGCGAGAAGATCCTGTATCTGGTGCGGTTCAAGGCCGGGGTCATTGATGCTCTGCGAGCGTGGTTCGTCTTCGCCTTCCTGAATAGATCTCAACCCGTGAATCTCCCGCATGTTGTGCGAAGCTTTCTGGGCGGTATAGGCATGTATGCCGGGTCTGTAGGCCGGCGCTTTTTCGGCGGCTGGTGGCATCTTAGGCCTGGCGACATGAGCTGTCGCTACGGCTGGCATCGGAGTACGGAACTGGTTCCGGTCGTTGACTGATGTGCCGGCATTGCCTGAAACAGCTGGTCTTGGCGCCGTTACTTCAATGGAAGGGAGTGGTCGGGTCGGCGCATCCGGCATGGCACGTGCTGCTGGTTTGCGATCGAGTATGCCGATTGTGAGTTCAACCAGCTCTTTGGTGCCAAGGCCGAGAT
>CAZMWO010000132.1:2349-8766 GCA_964569565.1 uncultured bacterium
GCTTTGACGTCAGTACCTCAAAATTTCCCTTACCGTATTTGTTTTCAGCTTTCAGATTGGCTTCAAAAAAGGTTTCGCCCAGCAGTTTTTCGTATTGCTGATAACTCATTACTGCATCGAACCTCCTTTGAAGAATCTGGTAAGTCTGGTAAAAAATCCTTCAATCCCCTCGCGACCGACTGTGTCTGGTATTTCGTGAAATGCCTGAGATACAATTTTGCGAATTCCTGTCGCCGCCGGCGACATGGGGGAAAATAACATCAGCGGAGTCTGCTGACGCACCGCCAGGTGCATATTGCGGTCCTGCGGCAGAGTACCCAGGTGGTGCACGGGAAAGTGCAAAAATTCGGCCGCGACACGCGCAACTCGTTCATGCACCTGAGTCCCCTCGGATTCGTCATCGACTCGGTTGACCAGCAATGATACATGGCTTTCCGGTCTGCGATTGCTGATGATTTTGATTATTCCGTAGGCGTCAGCAAGCGAAGTCGGTTCGGTGGTAGTTATCACTACAATCTGATCGGCGGCCTGGCAGAAAGAAATTACGCTGTCGCTGATTCCGGCCCCCGTGTCAATCAGCAGAAAGTCGGTTTTGTCTTCGAGAAAGCGCAGCTGGTTAAAGAGTCTCAGGGATTTTTCCTGATCGAGCTGTGCGAGTTCTGAAACTCCCGAGCCGCCGGCAATGATCTGTATGCCGCCGGGACCCTGCATCATTATCTCGTCAATGTTCATGTCGCCGTTGACCACATCCATGAGATTGTGGCGTGGACGTATGCCAAAAACCACGTCGATATTGGCCAGGCCAAGGTCGGCATCGAGAATTATCACGCGTTGCCCCGACTGGGCCAGGCAGATTGCCATGTTGGCTACCAGGCTGGTTTTTCCCACGCCACCTTTGCCAGAGGTCACGGTTATGGTTCTGGCTATCTTTTCGCCGGCTTTGCGCGGTGTGCGCGCCTCGAGACGTTTGAATACATAGGGCTGAATCTGTTTGCGCGTTTCCGCGATTATCGCTTCAATCGGCTTGATCACAGGTTCAGTCATATCTTCAATACATTCCTGGTATAAGATAGATCAGATTCTCGCTGAGGCAGTAAAGAAAATCCCTCGAACCTTCTTCGACGGCAGAAATTCTGCCACGGAGTCCGGCGTCATTTTCGGGTGGGATATATGTGCAGTTAGAAAGTACCATTCCTGAGGCAACGAGGTCAAGGGCCAAAAACTGTTTTGCAACAATTTTTATTTTGCTGCTGGAGCTTTCGACCGGTGCTGATTTTTCCTGATTGAAGTCCAGCATTCCGATCGGTGAGAAATATCCGGAAAGATGGATGGATTTGACGATCTCGTAGCACTTTAAAAGTGAGTAATGGCGATAAACATGCTGATTTTCAGCCATTTCGACGGTGTCAGCCGGCGGCAGACATTCTTTTTCAAACAGCGCATCGAACATGTACAGACGCTCAGGATAATTTTTAACCATACGCGCCCAGAGATCGCGGCGGGTTTCGTAACCGGCATTCTCGAACAAATGGCAGAGAATTTCAGAATGACCGCCGGCAACCAGATGGTCGAGTGTCTCGCCCGCGCTGGCACTGGCAAAGCTGTCGTTGCTGCCAATAAATGCCAGAACCCATAAATCACGCGCGCAAAGCTGCCTGACACTGAACAGGTCTGCGCCTTCGCCGCGCGCCCGCCTGTTTTTACAGACGAACAATGCCCTTGCATGCAGCGGGATTCTCTCGAACAACTGTGCTGAAAAGTGCTCAGAATCTATATTTAAAGGGCATGTATTGCAGTTCATATCAGGCTCCTTCCGTACCGCTCATCAGAATCGGGCGATAACGCCCGCCGCTGTAAGGGTTGGCCATGATGGCGCCAATGTATTGCGCCCGCCGGCTGCCAATACCGACCATGCTGTCGAGCGGCATCAGGCCGACAGCGGTAAAAATCGGGTTGAGCAACCACAGACTGCGCGGTTCGTAGATTTCGAGCCAGTGCCAGAGCTGCAGTCTGATACGGTCACTGGCAGCCTGAAACAGCGACAGCAGCAATGCGCGGTCACGACCGGTCAATGCCGTTTTGAGACTGTATTGAACCAGTTCTTCAGCCAGCGGATCCTGCTGATAGAGGCGCTCGATCACGTAGTAATCCTGAAAGCAGCGGCTGCCGATATTGGCGGCACACAAACCGCTGCAGCACTCCGGCCGCTGGCTGCTGCAAAGAGGCTGGCGACAGCGCTGCCCGGCTGAACCCGAAACTGGATTGAAAGGACATTTTCTGCAACACATCATAAATTCACCTCGTTTTCTGATCTCACTTGTTAATCAGCCGAAAAACGATTTGGGGAAAAAATATTTCGTGAAATTTTCAGATGACTGCTGCTATGCTGTTTTAAACTGATTTGAGCTCGAGCATGTAACCCGGCAAGGATTTTCTGATGAGTGACGAGCAATTTGTTGCTGCCCTGAACGTATTTGCCCGCAAACCCTCTGCTGATTCAGCTTTCAGACTGATCACCAGCTGCCGCGACTTTATCTGCCGCCAGGCCATGCGCTGGCGCGAACCCGCGCTTTCCCTTTCCGACAAAATGCGTGAAATCATGAGCGAAATGCTGCTCATTCTGCTTGAAGACTTCGACCCGGCCAGAATGACTCACCCCAATTCAGTGCTTGCCTATATTCAGGCCAGGATCATGCGGCTGACCCGGCCTGAATTTAAACGCCGTCTGATATTGCTCGATAATTGTGACGAGCTCGAGAGCGGCCGCTGTAATTTTTCACCCGAACGGCTGCGCCTGGCCGAGGAGATTTTTGAAATTCTGCGCCGCCTGCTGCTCGGCTGGCACGACTACGAAACGGCCCGCCTCGAGTTCCTTTTCATTCACGTTTATCCCGAAATCAGATGGATCAGCCGGTTAGCCGGCAGTAGTGCCGGAGAAGACGAAAATACGCGCATCGAACGTGACAAGAAACGCCACCAGAGCTTCAACCGCTACCTGCGCAATGAGCTGACGAGACTGCAGAACGGTGACTTCAACGATATCACAAGCTGGAGCAGCGGCGAACGCAGTCACCTGGCCTGGCGCCTGATCAATATCGCACCGGCCGAAATCAGCAGCGAGCTCGAAAATGACCGCCAGAAGCTGGCAGAGTGGCGCGAAAATATCGACCGGCGGCAACCACAGCCACTGGCAAACCTGGCTCTTGCCGAAAGACTTCTCAAAGGTATGAAAGTCACCAGAAAGAGACTGATACAGCAAAGCTATGCAGCCGAAGAGGCCGCCCCCTACGGCGAAGAGCCCGATACTCTGCTGCAATTGCTGGGCCGCCCCGGTGAAGTTCAACATGTTGCCGAAGACAGCGCCAGCTGGAGCGAAACGACTGCTGCAACTAACGACAGCGTTAACGCAGAGCTTTTCGAAAAGGTGGCCGGAGAAGTCAGCAACTGGTTCGAGAACCTGATTCCCGATAAAAATGCCGCTGAAATAAAGAGTAAAAACACGTATAATTCATATTGAACCATTAGTCAAAGCATTGGAGAACGTAATGAACCTTTCCGCAGGTTGTATCGTCGAATTTTCTGCAAAGGGCAGTCACCCTGACATCGCTGTAGTGATAGGTGTTGCCGGCGGCAATGTCAGGCTCCTGCTTGCCAGCGGCAAAGAAACCACTGTCACCGAAAAAAAAATAATGCATGCGACAGCTCGACCGGCAACGGGCGTAGCCGACCGCGAAGCCTGCCGGCAGAACCTGATCAAAACCAACGAACGGCGCAAAGGCCTTGCCGAAAAAGTAAATCTGGAAGAACTGCACAGCCTTTTATACGAAGAACAGCGTATCTTCAGCGTCAGAGAACTTGCCGGCTTTCTTTATGACCCTGAAGACGACGACGCGGCAGCCGCACTGCTGAGAACCCTCTGTCTCGACAAGCTCTATTTTAAAGACAAAAACGAGGGTTACCAGCCGGTTTCGCCCGAAGATCTAGCCCTTGCGCGCGAACAGCTCAGCCGACGACAGGCTCAGGAAGACGAAGAAAACAACCTTGCTGAGGCGCTCAAACAGCTCGAAAGAACTGGTAACGCTGCAGAAATTCTTGCACCGCATATCAACGATCTTAAGAATCTGGCTGCCTGCGGCGAAGAGGCAAAGATTGCCAAACGGCTCGGCAACGCCCTTGATCGGGCTGATCTCAACAACCCGCGCAAACTCTTTCAGGCGCTGGTTAAATCGAAAATTTTCAGTGCCGATGAGAACCTCGACATCATCAGATTCAAACTGCCGGTAGAATTCGGCCCCGAGGTGCTAGCCGAGGCTGATGCAATTGCCGATATAAAGCCGGCAGCCAACGGTCGTCGAGACCGTACCACGCAACGCACCTGGGCTATCGACACCCCAGAAACACGCGACCGCGACGACGCGTTCTCTTTTGAAGCCCGCGCTGATGGCAGTTACCTGTTA
Source organism: uncultured bacterium (assembly GCA_964569565.1). Lineage (GTDB taxonomy): Bacteria > Muiribacteriota > Ozemobacteria > Ozemobacterales > Ozemobacteraceae > Rifleibacterium. Next base: position 6,807 of record CAZMWO010000132.1, read on the forward strand.
CAGGTGCATGTCGCCGACCCGGCAGAACTGATCAAGCCCGGCACATTTCTCGACAAAGAAGCGGCAAGACGCGGCAGTTCGGTTTATATGCCTGATCAGCGCATTCACATGCTTCCCACCAGAATATCAGAAGAACTCTTCAGCCTTAATCATCAGGAAAACCGTATGGCTCTGACCTTTTCGCTGCTCTTCTCGCCAGAATGCGAGCTGCGCGAAGTCGAAATATTCGAGTCTCTCATACATATCGAACACGCCATAGACTATGACACCGCTGACAGCATGCTCGCCGAAAACCAGTGGCTGCAGCAGGCACTCGATCTGGCCGAACGCCTCAAAAAGTGCCGCGAAAAGATGGGCGCAGTCATGTTTCCCCGTCAGCCTGAGCTGGCGATCAAGGTCAAAGATGGCGAAATAGTTGTCGAACAGCGTAACCGCGACGATCTGACCCAGGGTATGATTGCCGAATTTATGATCTGGGCAAATCATGCCGCCGCAGAATATTGCCGCAAACACTCGATTCCATGCCTGTATCGCGTACAGGAGGGCGACGACAGCCGACCGCAATTCGGCAGCAGTTTTGATCCCGTGCAGTTTTTTGCGGCAATAAAAACTTTTCGCAAAACCACGGTGAGTCAGACCGCCGGCCGCCACTATTCGCTTGGTCTGAGTGCTTATACGCAGGCGACTTCGCCGCTGCGCCGCTATTCAGACCTGCTTGTGCATCGCCAGCTGAAGGCCGTGATAAAAGGACTGGCGCCTGTATACAGCGATGCCGACCTGGCGCAGGCAGTCCTGATCTCAGATTCTGCCGTGAGTCGTGCCGAAGAAATCATGCGCAATCGTGACCGCTATTATCTGCACAAATACCTGAAACAGAAACAGAAGAGCGACGAGGTCGTCTTTGACGGAACCATTGTCGAAGCAGGCATTAACGAAGCGGTTTTTTATGTCGATTTTTTCTGCTCGTTCAAACACTGCCGCCGCCCGCCTTTTGACATAGCAGTCGGGCAGCAGGTGCTGGTTAAGGTTACCCAGATCGACCTGTTCGACGGCACCATTCGTTTCGACCTGCGCCAGAAATAGGTCAGTTCTTCACTTTTATCGAAGTCGAATCAGGCAGCTGCAGAAGCTCGTCATGTACCTTGCGCTTAAAATCTTCAGGCAGGCGCGCTTCGTATTCTGAAATTATTTCGATCCCGTCCTGATGCAGCTTTTCAGCATCACTGAACAGGCCCTTGATCTTTTCGAGAGTCAGGTTGAGTTCGCGGCTCAGATTTTCTTCGACTGCGTGCCACTTGGCGTTCAGTGCGCGGTTGAGCTTCTGGTTATGCTCGAAAAGCTTGAACAGAATGCGCTCGTTGCCATGACTGGCGCCTTCGAACTTGGCAAGCATCAGGCCCATCTCTTCCTTCCAGGCTTTCAGACCTTCGATCTCGCCAACGAGATCTTCAATCTGCTGATCTTTTTCGTTGAGCTTGCGCTGATAATTGTCTTCAGTCATGCGCAGCACCTTGTTGCCGCTCTCGGCAATCTTGGCGCGGTCCATCTCGATTTCTTTCTTCAATTCGACAATCTGCTGCTCATAACGCGCCTTAGTCTGCTCCAGCTCACGTTTTTTCAGATAAAGAACAATTTTGCCACCAAGTGCGAACATTGCTGTGATAATAAGAATGAGACCGATAACTTGTATTGTGTCCATGAATATTTCTCCGTGGCCCACGGGCCCGATTGCCAGGCCCGTGTTAACCAGCTGCTTCAGGTAAATTGAATGTCGCCACTGACCGACTCGGCTCTGAACTGTGCGCCATCAGCGCCTGACTTCAGACAGGTGCCCTGATTATTGAGCGGTGTCATGTCGCCTTTCCAGTCGAGAACGACATCGCCGCTGCGAGTGATAGCTTCGACACTGTTCCAGGGGCCACTCATCTTTTCGACGATAATATCGCCAGAAGTTGTAACC
>CAZMWO010000133.1:0-8760 GCA_964569565.1 uncultured bacterium
CGTACTGGTAATCGTCAGATTTTTTTCAGGCCGTCTGATTCGCCCGGTCAATGCGCTTTCACAAGGAATGCGCTCGATTGCGCGGCGTGATTTCAAGTTCCGCGTCGATTATTCATCGGGAGATGAATTTGGCGAGCTGACCTCGGCTTTTAACACAACCATCGCCGGTATGCATGAACTGGCGGTAGGCACTGCCGTTCAGGAAAGCCTGCTGCCGCCAGGTCGCGAAAAATTCGGCCGTATCAGCCTTTTTGCCCGTTCTATTTTTATGAGCAAAATGGGCGGTGACTATTATGACTACTTCACAGTCGATGAACAGCGTTTTGGTGTTTATTTTGGCGATGTTGCCGGGCATGGCATTCCGGCCGCCCTGGTGATGTCGATGGCTAAGGCGGTGGTCGCATCTTCTGACGAAGCAAGAAAAGCCGGGCCGGCCGAGCTGTTGAAGAGCGCCAATTCGCTGTTTATGCACCTAAAGGCTAGAGGCTGGAAGCGCATGATGACGGCGCTCTGCCTGGAGGTGAATTATCAGACCGGTGAATTCAGGGTGGCCAATGCCGGTCAGTGTTATCCGGTAGTAGTTAGCGCCAACCGTGCCGGCGCTGATTATATAAAAGTTGTGGGAATGCCGCTGGGCAGTCAGGCCCGCAAGCCCTATTCGGAGGTCAGCGGGCGACTTATGCCCGGCGATTCTTTGATTCTTTACACCGATGGCATAATCGAGGCCACCAACTCCCGGGGAGAGGCTTTCGACTTCGCGCGTTTTGAAAAACTGTTGCTGGCCAGCTGGCATGCTGACCTCGAAACCTGGTGGGAAGGAATTTATCGCGGCTATCAGGGCTGGGCTGCCGCGCAGGATGATGATATAACCTTTCTTATGCTTAGATATGAAAATGACTGATAACGTAAAGAAAAAATGCCTGGCCGACTGGCTGACGTTTGCATTTTTTGCGGTGGCTGTGCCGTTGCTGGTGGCCTGGCAGGCTTTCGGCTATCTCGAGAAGTTGCATGCAGAATCTTCATTGCGTCGCTACCAGATTGAAGCTGCCGATATTCTGGAAAATCTTCGGGTGTCGGCTGACGCTGATCTTTTTATCTGCTCTTTGATGAACCGGGCCTTTCAGAATGCAAAAAACCCAAAGCAGCTCGAGAACGATCTGCAGCAGTTACGCACCAGCAATGGCTTGCATTTTGAATACCTGATCTGGGACAAAAACGGCAGCGTTTATTCAGCTGATTTCGACTGGCGCAGTACCGGCGCCGATATGCATTTTGCCTGGCAAACTCTTCTGGGTATTGGCAGGCGTAAGATCGAAGTGCCGGAAGCCAGTGCAACCGCTAATCTGCGCAAAATTTTCGGACCGCAGTTTTTTCCTGAACTCTACCATCGCTGCTATTCCGGCAGAAACATCAGGCTCATTCTGTCAGACAGTTCTCTACAGAAAAAACTTGCCTGGGTCAGAATGCGGCCGGGTGTGGGGCTGGCAGCCTTTTTTGAACATGACATTGTCAAGGGCCTGCCCGGGCTCGAATTCTTTATAAGTGCCGTAGCCAGCAGTTCAGATATGCGACTTGGCGCAGTAAAGCATGGCAAATGGCTGGGGGTGGGCCCCGCCGATTTCTCTGAGGCTGAACTGTCGGCAATCAGCAGCAGTTACGAAAATCCGGTCAGAGTACGCGACTGGTTTGTCTTTAAAAACGCTCTGCGCACCGATTTATGCGGCATCTGTTATATCGATGCCGCCAGCATCGAGAGGCTTGTCGTCAGCAACTCAATCTGGGCTTTCGCAGCCATTTTTATGGCTCTGGCTCTTTACATCCTCTGGCGCAGTTATCGGGTTATCTGCTGTGGCAGCAGCCTCAGCCTGAATATCAGAAAGCAGCTGATAATTCTATTCGTGCTGTCGAATGCCATTTCGCTGCTGATAATGGCGCTGATCGGGCATGATTACCTCGGGCAATACCAGCTTTATCTGCAGACAGAGAGCTTCAGCAGAGGGGTAACCTACCTGCAGAATATAGACGAAATGTTTGTCGGCGAATACTCGCGTCAGCTGCGAAGAATGCGCAAGGGACTCGATATACTGCAAAAGCGCCTGCACAATCATCGCCCCGACCGCAACAACATTATGGAATTTCTGAGCGAACAGTCGGGCGATCATTTTCGTCTTTTTCTGATCGGCAGCAGCACCCCTTACATTGGCAGTGAGCTGGGAATAATGAAAGACGGCAGGTTCGTCGAAGAAATCCACATTGACTGGGCCCGCTACAATTCAATGCAGACGCTGGTTGATTCTATGGGCAAGCTTGGCCAGTATTATCTGGCGATGCTCAATCGCAAGCCGATTTCTGAGATTATGATGGCACAGGTCGAACTCATTGCCGAATCGCTCGGACAACTTCGCCCCCTTGAGATGTTTCAGGAGTTTTTTGCTGCTACCGGCTCTTTCTGGCAGTGGGGAATGGGCTTTCGCTACTTTCCTGCCTATATCGATATTCTCAGAGATCCTGAAAGCGGGTTGGCCAACTACGTGTTTCTTTATCTGTGGAACGCTGACAGGTTGCACCGGCATTACATCGATCAGCTGATCACCGATTTTAACCGCAATCCGCTTGGAATCAAGGTGATGGCAGTCGACGAAAACTTTTTTTACTCAAATCCGCCAGAACTGCTGCAACACCAGCAGTTGCGCCTCTACTCTGCCAAACTTCGCGAAAGATCGGGAGTCGAGATTGACTTCTGTGACTGGGAGGGTGAGAAACATCTGCTCATGGGGCTTAAATGCAGCTCAATAGATACCATACGGTTGATCGGGCTCTATCCTGCTGCGACTATCAACCGTCAGGTCGATCAGAAAAAGAAGATATTTGTTGCGCTGGCAATAGTCAGTATCTTGGTTTCTCTGGCCATGGGACTTTTTGTTTCGCGCTCGATTTTGCGCCCCCTGGCCGAGTTACAGCGCGGCATCGTCGCCCTGCAGAAGCGTGATTTTGCCTTTAGACTGGCAGATCTTGGCGGGGATGAATTTGGCAATCTGGCCGTGGTATTCAACACCACGCTGGTCGATCTCGAAGAGTTGCAGGTTGCTTCAACTGTCCAGGAAAAACTCAGTGACAACATGACTGAACCGGCTCAGGCCGGTCAGATGTCATGGTTTGCTGCCAGCAGCGGCCAGAGTCGTTTTACCGGTGATTATCTCGCGGTAGAAGAGCTTTCCGGTCAGCGGGTAATGATTCTGATCGGCGATGTCGCCGGTTCTGGCATTGGCGTAAGTCTTATCGTTGCTTTTGTTAAAGCATCCCTTCTTCAATTAAACAGCCTTTATGATCAGCCCGGGCAATTGCTGTTGCGGCTCGATGCGCTTTTGCGGGAACTGAGCAGCCGTGCCGGCCGCAGAAGCATGACCATGCAGTGCGCTCTGCTCGATTGCCGTAAAGCTGAAGTTACCATTGCCAATGCCGGCCACTGTTTTCCAGTTCTGGTCAAACGTGCAACCGGAGTCGCAGAAGTGACTGATATGACTTCTACCCCGCTGGCGACAGGTCGTAAAATTTCCTGTTGTCTGAAAACCTTCACTCTGAAAGCCGGAGAAAGTCTGATCCTTTACAGTGGCGCATTGTATCGTAACAGCGCAAACGGTTTCGCTGATTTCATCGATGATCTGGTAAAATATCGCAACGATTGTTCCCGACAGTGGTATGATGCCGTTATAAAGTCGGTAGCCGGTCGGGTCGAAGCGGCCGATTGCCACGATGATATGACCATGGCTGTGATAAACTGTAGCGAAAAATCGGTTGAGAGTACCTGATTGTCTGAAGACGCCAGAAAAATAACGCTTTTTCTTGCCAGGCTGACTTTTGCCCTGGTACTGCCAGTTTATCTGATCTGGCTGATTCTTGTTTCGCACTTTACCATGCAGCGGGAAAGCGAGATTGCCAGAAACTTTGAAACCCTCGACCTCGCTCTCGACAATCTCGAAAATCTGCATGACGATCGCGCCTTTTTGCACGCGGTTTTACAAAAGAATTTTGTCATGGCCGATCGCTCCAGTCAGCCGCAGAAACAGCTTGAAAACCGCATCAAAGCCTTCCGAAAACTTTTCGGAGAACGCTTGAGTTTTGTCGTTTATGACAGCAATGGCTCGATTAATCATGCTCTGACCGGAGAGAAACGCTTTCAGTATGTTCTCAAGAGCATGTTTGAAGTTATGGTTCTGCTTCGGCAGTATTTTGTCAGCGACCCCTTTGCTGATCCGGCAAGTTTTGAAAAGATCAATCAACGCATCAATCTGCTGCGTGGTTATTTTGGCCCTTATCTCCTGCCCGCCCATCTTTTTGCGCCATTGCGGCCGGGTTATCTTGGCAGTTGTCTTACCGTAAGCGATGAGAGTGCGCGCAAGCTTCTCTGGTATTATCCGGGTGATAACTTTTCGCTGGCCTGCTTCATCGATGCCCGGCTGCAATATAATCAGATCGGCCCGCGGCTGATCGTGCAACATTTCAACCGTAGCAGCCAGCCGGAAAAACTCGCTTTTGTTAAAACCCGTTCATACGAGAACTTCGGTTTGCCGCGCGATCGCGGGCTTGCCGGTCAGCTGCTGATAGAAGTGCGCAATTTTGAAAGTTATGCTGTGTCGAAGCGACAGAGTTCGGGCTTTCTCGTTAACATCCGACAGGTTTCGCATGACCTGATAATACTCAGCTATCTTGATAAAACAGGTATTATTGCGCCTGAACAACGTGCGGTAGCGCTGATGCTGACTCTGCTCAAGTGGCTCTTTGTTGGCAGTTTTATACTCTACTGTCTGTCTTTGCGTTATCACGGCTTCTGCCTGTCGGTGCAGCAGAAAATGCTTCTGCTTTTTGTATTTGCCAACGGCCTGCCTTTTCTTATGCTGGTATCAACCGGGTACGAATATTTTAATGAAAAGAAAAACGAACTGATAAATGCTGCCCATCAGGAGTCTCTGCGAATACTCCGCGAATTTGACCTGCGATTTCCCGAAGTCTCAAATGCGCTGGCCCAGAGATTAAATGCTTTTGTCGATGAGCGCAACCAGCTTTATGGAAAAGAAAAATGGCCTCAGCCTGAGATCGATAAGCTGTATGCCATGTTGCTCGAAATCGACCCGCAGGAGGCCGCCCTTTTTGCAGCCGGTGGCAACCGGCTGCTTTATATTTCGACTTCGAGTGACCGCGCTGAGCGTCTGGTGACGAGTATGTTGATGCGGGCTATTGTGTTTTTTAACCGGCATAAGGTTGAAGAAACGGTCAAACGTGACTCGATGCTGGCGAAGATGTCTTCTGATGACCTCATGCTGCATTATTTTCTGTCGATACTCGACCGCTTTTCGATTCTGGGAGCCGGCACCAGTGAGCGATTTACCTATCTCAAATTTACCGGTGACCAGAAGAATGCTGATATATGGGGTATTCTGGGAGTCTCATGGGAGCGTGCCCGCTTTCTGCAGGCTTTCGCTCCCGGCCGGCTTGAGAGCAACCGGGAGTCTGTGCTGCCAAGATTCCTCGCAATAATGGATAAAAAGAGTGAAAGAGTTTTTGCCCTGCAAAATGTTGTAACTCCAATGACCCGAAGACTGATGCGTCAGACCAGCAGTCGCAAACTGGTTGCCGAGCAGGATGTGGTGATAGACGGCCAAAAATACCTGTTTACTTCTATCTCAGGTAATGAGCTGTCAGAAGGAATTCTTGTCGCCTTTTATCCGCAGCAGATTATCGAAAGCCGTATTCAGCGGCTTAAAATTGCTATTGCTCTCGTAATATTCCTTGTTTTTGCAGTATTGCTGCAGATTGTGAGATTGTTCTCGCGGCGCCTGCTGGTGCCGGTAGAGTCGTTGGCAGAGGGCATCGGTCATATCAGGGCAGGTGATTTCAAGTTTCGCGTCGATTTTCAGTCTGAAGACGAACTCGGCCAGCTGATTAAAGTGTTCAATCAGACCATGAAAGATATGCAGGATCTTGCTATCGGAACTTCTGTTCAGGTGAGTCTGCTGCCAGCAGAAAAATACCCTCGTGGCGATGTCAGATTGTTTGCACGTTCCCTTTTCATGAGCAAAATGGGGGGCGATTATTACGATTATTTTGATCTGCCCGGTAACCGCCTGGGTATTTTCTTTGGCGATGTCGCCGGTCACGGTATTCCAGCTGCAATGATAATGTCGATGGCCAAGGCGGTGATAAGCAGTATGCAGAACGATTTTGCCGGCCCGGCCGATCTGCTTGGCAGAACCAACCAGATTCTGCTTAAGCTTAAAGAAAGAAACTGGCGACGCATGATGACCGCGCAGGCCATAAGTCTTGACTGCACCTCTGGAGACTTTGTCATCTCCAGTGCCGGGCATTGTTATCCGTACATTGTCGGTAAAAGCGGTTCTTCTGCTACTCCTGTTGAGATCAACGGTATGCCACTTGGCAGCGCCAGTAAAAAGGCGCACTCTGAGTTTTCAGGCATTGTCGGCAAAGATGAAACCATGGTGTTGTACACGGACGGCATAGTCGAGGCCGTGAACGCTCAGGGTGAGATGTTCGGTTACCGGCGTTTTGCAGTGCTGTTGCAGACTGCGTGGGCAGATGATCTTGAAGAATACTGGCAGAACATCATGTCTGGTTATAACAGCTGGGCGGTTAACCAGGACGATGACCTGACCTTCATGATGATTCGCCTTTCAGGAGAATCCCGATGAAACAACGGCAACAGGCATGGCTCAGGCTTCTTGCTGCAACATTGCTTCTGCCTGTTCTTATTCTTGCAGTCGGCAGCTGGTATATGCTTTCTCTCGGTCGGGAACTCAGGCTCAGAGATTTTGAAACGGAGGCTGGCGAACTTCTTGAAAGCATGCGTTATGTCTCCGCCACTGAGAAATATCTGTGCAAGAGTATAGACGAATTATTTTATCGTAACCCGGGTGAGGATCAGCTGAAAAGCGCGCTCGAACAGTTTATGAAAAGCCATGAGTTGCCGGTGCGATATCTTATCTGGTCAGGTGACGGCACTATCAGGCACAGCAATTTCGACTGGCGGCAGATTTCCGGCAACTGGAAAATGGCCTGGGAAGATATGAAAAAGTTGATTGCGCGACCGGCATACGGCAAGGACATGCCGGAAAATTCGCTCAACAATCTCCGGCAGATTTTCGGGCCACACTTTTTTCCCCGTTATCATCACATGTGCTATTCAGGGCGATTTCTGTCACTTCTGAGGACCGATGTTTCCAGGCAATATCCTCTGGTCTGGATGAAATTTGAAGAAAATTCCAGCCTGTGCATTTTTTTGGATCACGATGTTCTTGACGGTGTCTGTGGTTTGAAAAATCTGGTTGTCAACGAAACACACGCTCTGAAGTCAGGTTATATAGACTCTGGCCGTGTTGTCAGCGCTGATGCAGTTCTGGCGGAAAAGCTGCAGCCGTTTCTAGATCGTATGCGAGGCAGTTACAGCCGGATGCATGAAATAGCCGGATACAAAATTTTCACCAATTTCATCACCAACAGGCAAACCGGTTTTTGTGCGATTGAATCAGAAAAACTTGAATCTTACAATATTTCACCCTGGTTCATTGCCGCTTTTATTGCGATGAGTATGATCGTTCTTCTTTTTGCTGCTGTCTCATACCGGTTGATGGTTAAACAGAAGAGCGTGTCGTTGCCTCTTACGCGCCAGCTGTTACTCCTGTTTCTGATCTCGAACATGCTGCCTGGCTTCGTTCTGCTGGTTATCGGCTCTGATTATCTTCAGCAGATGCGGCGAAGTCTGGTAAACAGCGCTTTTGACCGCGGCAGCAGTTATCTGCAGAATATCGATGAACTATATATCAGTGAACTTACCGTGCAAAAAGGAAACATGGAAAAAGGTTTGTCTGAGCTTGTTACGGCGCTTGAAAAAAATCAGATAAACCGGGCTTCGATAAGAGGGTTTCTTGATAAACAGTTGCCACAACCATACCGGTTTTTTCTGGTCGCCAGCGACAGCGGAATTGTGGCCAATCATAAAGGTATCGTTAAGAACGGCAAAGTGCAGGAAGCTTTTGTAAAATCATTTCATACTGATACTATTTATTTGAACACATCAGATGCCGTGCATAAATTGGGCAGTTATGTTTTGAATACGCTTAATCAACGGGTGGTCAGCAAAAAGGTCGGCACCGAAGTCGAGTTTGTTGTCGAAACACTCATGCAGCGAACACCGCTCGAAATGATTCAGATGTTTATTGAACTCGACCATTTCTGGCAGTGGGCCCTGGGAAGCAGGAGTTATCCGACCTATCTCAAGATGCTCAAAATCTTCGATTCACAGGTTTACGACTATCTATTTCTCTATCTCTGGGAGGCCTACGACCTCGAAATTGAATTCATGAACCGGATATATCACAATCTCAATCGCAATGAGTATGGCCTCAAAATACTCGCCATCGATGAGCGCTTCGAAAAGGCCTTTCCGCCTGAAGCGTTGCATAATGAGCGCATCAAGGAGTTTCTGCTCAAAATGCGCGATCGCACGATAACCCGTCCGGAGTTCTGTACTATTGATGCGGCAGAATATCTGCTGGTTGGTCACAAATGCATTTTTATGGAAAATCTGCGGTTACTTGCTCTTTATCCTGTAGAGAAAATAAACCATGAACTGGCAGGCAAGCGACAGTTGCTGCTGATGTTCGTTTTCGTCAGCTTTCTGGTCTCGGTTTCCCTCGGACTCTTTGTTTCAGGCGGTATTATCGGGCCTCTGGCTGTTCTGCAGAAAGG
>CAZMWO010000134.1:0-6510 GCA_964569565.1 uncultured bacterium
CACCGAGACGGCCCGAGATATTGCCGAACATGTAGGTTCCCAGAAAAATCATGCCGATCGAGCATAGCTGCATGATTATCTCTGGAATTGGCTTGGTAGTGATTTTCATGATGATGAAAAGAGTGCCGAAAGGAATGAAAATATTGTCGGCGCCGCCAAGCGATATCGCCTCAAAGCAGGTTACCAGCACCGAAATCAGCAGGGCTGACAGCACGCATTCCATTCTTCCCACGTCGGTCAGCAGCAGCAGACCAAGATGAACGATGAGAAAAGTCGAGAGCAGAAAGATGAATGAGCCTTCAATGCTCTTGTTTTCCTCTTCGACGTTATACACCTTGAAGCCGTAAGAAATACCGATCAGAGCGGCCAGCGCGTCTGAGACCGAAAGCACCGCGATCGAGATCAGATAAAAATAAGGCTTTTCGAGATAGCTGGTCGCCGAAAAAGTCAGATATATCGCGAGCGGGTGCAGAATGTCGCCGCTGGATTTTCGCTTGACTCCATGCACAGACTGCAGCAGACCAAGTTTTTTGGTGGTCGTCATCAGCGTGATGAAGACGAATCCGAGGCCGAGGATTGTCCAGTGTGAGGTAAAAACGTAGGCAAAACTCAGCGATACAATACCGCCGGTAAAATGGACGAACTTGCGGGTGCCTTCCTGGGAACAGGCGCCGGTGCCGCGCAGAAGTTCGCCGAGGCCGACCATCGACAGAAAAATCGCGGCAACGATAAGTGCCGAACCGATTTCACTCTCCCAGTTAACCATATTTACCGCCAGGTATTACTTTCAGTAGATTCTAATCAGGGCGGCAGCTAAATGCAAGGTTGACTTTGCTGCACACCGACAGATCATGTGATATAATTTCTTCATGAAATTTAAAGACAAACTGGTGTGGTGTCTGCTGACCCTTCTTCTGGCACTTTTTGCGCCAGGGCAGGCTGATGCCGGCAACTCCCATTCTTATGACGGCCCGGGCTCGATCGTGATAACTTTTGATGCGCCGGTGATAGATCGCTGCAATCATTCAGGCGAATTTTACAATCTGCTGGTAAGAACCATAAAATCACCTGCCAACGGGATCATGGAACAGATAAAAAGCAGCGGAGCCCTGTGGTCGGCCAGTCACAGCCTTGGCGGTATTCAGTTCGCTCTCTACCAGTTTGATGACCCGGGCCGGGCGGTGCAGATATGCAAAGACATTACCACCACCTTCAACCGGGCGCTGCAACAGGGTTTTGCCAAGAAAGTCAGCGGTGAATTTGCCGACTACATTCATTCGCTGCCGTCTCAAAACGGTTTTATAACAGCATTCCGGCATAAACCCGTCACCATAAGCCTGTCAGGCAATATGGCTGCTTACGCAAATGAATTCGCAGCGACCGAAGAACTTGGGCATTTTTTCGCACAGACATCGCCCCCTGACAGCAGCAGCAATGTTCTGCCCGGCGTTCAGCCCACTGCATATACGATTTTCAGCTGGCCTGACAACAACTCAGAAGCGTTTTTCACGGCCAAATACCTCGGCGAGAAATTCGTCAGAGAAGCCGGTCTCGAAGATCTGCTCAAATACGAAATCATTTTTGCCGACGCCTCGCTCAGCCTGGTCGTATATCTTTCAGGCAGCGAAGAAGTGCTCGCTGAACACATGCCGAAGTTCAGACAGATAAATCAATATCTTCTCGGCCGCGAACCACCGGCAGACTGGCTGCAGTTCAGCCGCTCGCTCAGCGAGATCATGAGCGATGATCTGCGCGATATTGCCAAGAGAGCACTCTTTGACGCATGGCAGAAACACTGGCATGGCACCTTCGAAGACCTTCGTGTCGACCGCCCTGTGCCACCGCCGCAGCTGTCAACCGGCATCTGCATGCCAGAGGCACACCAACATCTTGTCAGCTTTTCCAATGGTTTTTTTCCGAACTTCGCGGCAACCCGACATGAAGATGGTGGCAACTCCTGCGACATCGCCATTGCCATCGGCGGAGACAACCTTCAGATCATTGATGAAATCCAGAGTGACCTCGAGAAATCACCACCGGCGGTATCGCTGACGCTTGTTCGCGAGCCGGCAATGCTGAAAGCGGTTTTTCACTGCAACACCAGCGAAGTCGGCGGTAATCTGGCCCGCATCCGCAATCATATCTACAACAATCTCGTAGAAAAGGGTCTGATCAGCGAACCGGTCGATGTCCTCAAGATCGGCATTGCCGGAGTGAGCGGTCTGCCACCATTTGAAATGCGTGGTCTATTGCAGAAGGGTTGGGTACCGACAGCCAATCAAAGCAGGACAACCCCGCTTACCGATCCTTACAAGCTGCTGCGAGTCGAAAATGCTTCAGAAGAGAGTCTGCGCCAGCGCTGGCATCTCTATCTCGCCTCAAACAGGGGGCGCGCAGAACTCCTCGCCATGATCGCCCTCGCCGGAAGCAGCGTTAAAAGTTTCGTTCTGCCCAGATAAAGCCGCAAAACACAGCAGAACCCACTCTAATTTTAAATCTGTCAGCAACTCCACTGCTGCGGCAGTATTTTTTCAGGCTGCTTATAAAAAACAGTTAATCTGCCGATAATCATGTTGACCTGTATCTTGCCGGGAAATTCAGGAGTTGTAAGATGGAAAATCGCTCTGGCATAAGAGAACTGCAAATCGCCCGTGGCCTTATCACACTGCGCTGGGCGAGTATTCCAATAATTTTTGGCTTCAGTCTGCTCAGTCTGAAACTTCTCGGCATGAGCTTCCGCATCGAGCCAATTTATTTGCTGTGCTGCCTGCTGGCTATAATGAACGTCTTTTTCACGATTCATTTTTCGCTGCTGTCACGCCAGATGATGGTCGCGCATGGCATGAACAGCCTCAAAAAGCTGCTGCTCAAGGTTGTCTCAAATGCCTTTGCCGGCATCAGAGGCCGCGGCATAATCGGTCTGCTGCAGATTCCGGCAGTTGTCCCGCGTATTCTCGCAGTGCTTTACCTGATGATGCTTGAAGCATTCAAGGACGTTTCATTCAACATCTTTTCGATCAACAACGTCATGCACACTCAGGTCATTGGTGACCTGCTGATTATCATGCTGCTGACAAGATATACCGGCACTACCGAAAGCCCGATGATGTTTCTCAGCGTCGTGCCGATTACCGTTGCCGGAGCCGTAATGGGCTTCAAAACAGGTGCAGCCTATACCATGCTGACCATTGCATCCTGGACATTAACCAGCATGCTGGTTAAGTATCAGATAATTCCGCATATCAAATTTTATCCGCCGCTTTATGGCGACCTCAGCCAGAACTCTGGCTGGATCATATCGAGCGCACTGGTCGTAAGTGCCGGTCTCGGCTCAGCCGCATACCTCTCACACAAACTGACTCTTGTCTTCAAAGAGAGAATATTCTTTCTCAACGACCTGCTCTACAAGAGCAACACCAGGGCGATTTCCTCGACCATGGCAGCAGAGCAGACAAGCTGCGCCTGGCTGATCGCCGATGCCGCCGGCAGAGTCGAAAAGGTAAAAAGTGACAAAAGCGGAATATTTTCGACTGATCTCATCGACAAAAACCTGATGCAGGCTTTTCCTGAACTCGAACAGTATGGCATGGCATACGTCATTCAGGCCGTCATAACCAGCGGAAGCCGGCGCTCTCTCGAAAAAATCAAGATTCGTTCGCGTGAGGGAACGGAGCATATCTACAACGCCAGACTGACTTCATTCAAAGACAGCGACAATCAGACACGCATCATGGCCATGTTCGAAGACCGCACTGAAGAAATCTTCATCAAGACTCATCTTGAAGCGATCAAAAAGGAACTTGCCGAGATACAGACAAGTTTCGAGAAAGTATCACTCGAAAACCGCGAAAATCATCGTATGTTTGAAGAGATGCAGAAGCTGGCGACAGACCGTGCCGTTGAGCTGGAGCTTCTTGGTCACAAGATCAAAGCCCTGAAGGCCGAAGAGAGCAACGCCAACAACCAGATCGCGAGTCTGATGAACGAACTGGCCGCCGTCAAGTCGACGAATGACCAGCTGAATTCAGAACTTGAATACAAGCAGATGATTCTCGACGAAGTTTCTGAGCTGGTAAATGTCTGCACTGAACTTGAAGCTCTGACTACTTTGATCGAGAAAAAAGCCCAGGAACTCTTCAAGCTCGACAACACCTGCCTGCATATATTCAAGACAGAAGACAGCCAGAATCGCCGCAACGAAATTCTCGACATCAGAACTGCATCACCAAGGCTTCTCGATATTCCGCGCAATAACCCGGAAGCGCTCAATCCGGTATTGAATGAGGGCCGGCCGGTAATGATAAATGCCCAGATCACGCCTGAGAAATCGGCTTCCATGGAGATCACCAACGGCTCTATGCATCGCCTGATCGCCTATGTTCCGGTGCGGCACCAGGGCAAGGTTCTCGGCATGATGATGCTCGAAAAATTCGGGCAGAAAGAAAGCTCTGAAACCACGATCAACATGGTCAGCTTCTATCTCAAGCATGCTTCTGCCGCGATCAGAAACGCTGTTGCCTTCCGGGAATCACAGAACAAGAACGATCGCATGCACAAAAGCATAACCCGGCTGTACACACAGCTCGACAGTATCAAGGCCATGGTATTTTCCCGACCGACCGAAGAAGAGCAGCCATTTTTCAAGTTTCTCTGCGAATTTGCCAAAATCACTCAGGCCAGAGACGTCATGATGGTTCGCATCGGTAACGACGGCAACTGCGACCCCTGTTCACGGGTAGATCGTTCTCGCCAGTTCAAGCTCAGCCAGTATGAAATGGAACTTGCCAGAACCATTCAGAAGAATCCGATGCATAAAGCCACGCTTGAGCTTGAAGAAGATGAAACCACCTGCGCAGCCTACCCGTTACTGCACGAAAACAGGCTGTTCGGTATCGTCATGATTTATCACACCAGCGACAACCCCGGCGAAGAAACCATTACAGAATTCTGCGTCAGACTTTTGCGTGACCGGCTTGCCCTGTTCACTCTCAATGAAGAAAAGGAAATCTGGGAAACCTTTTATCACGATAACCTGTCAGCCTGACCTGCCCTTTAAATCCGGCAGCTTTCAGATATTGTAATAGCTCCGGTACCAGTCGACGAATCTTGACACCCCGATTTCAAGAGAGGTGTTCGGAGCGAAACCGGTATCGCGCATCAGATCGGCAACATCTGCGCAGGTGGCCGGCACGTCGCCGGGCTGCATCGGCAGCATTTCCATAACCGCCTTCTTGCCGACCTTCTTCTCGATTATTTCGATGAACTTGAGCAGTTCAACCGGCTTGTGGTTGCCGATGTTATACAGACGATAAGGCGCGTGGCTGCTGGCCGGATCAGGCTTATCGCCGCTCCAGTCATCGTTGGGCGTTGCGATCCGGTCGCAGGCCCTTACTACGCCTTCAATTATGTCATCAATATAGGTGAAATCGCGCTGCATCTTGCCGTTGTTAAAAACTTTTATCGGCTGCTCTTCAATAATCGCCTTGGTGAACATGAACAGAGCCATATCTGGCCGGCCCCAGGGCCCGTAAACTGTGAAAAAGCGCAGCCCGGTAACCGGAAGACCGTATAGATGCGAATATGTATGGGCCATCAGCTCGTTGGCCTTTTTGGTAGCAGCATAGAGCGACACCGGGTGATCGACATTGTGATGAACAGAGAAGGGCATCTGGGTATTTGAGCCATAAACCGAGCTTGACGAGGCATAAACCAGGTGCTCGACCTTGTTGTGGCGGCAGGCTTCGAGAATATTCATGAAGCCGGCGATATTGGCATCGATGTAGGCGCGCGGGTTTTCGATGCTGTATCTGACGCCGGCCTGGGCCGCGAGGTTGATGACGCGGTCGAAGCGGTGCTCGGCAAAAGTCTTTTCGACAGCAGCGCGGTCGTTGAGATCAGCCTTGATGAAAACAAAGTTCTGGTGGTTACGCAAAATGTCGAGGCGGTCGGTTTTCAGCTTTACGTCGTAATAATCATTGAGGTTGTCGAAGCCGACAACGTCATCGCCACGTTTGAGAAGGTAAATGCTGAGATGAAAACCAATAAAGCCTGCCGCGCCGGTAACCAGAATCTTCATTTGACTGCTCCTGCGTTTTTTTTGATATTATCTTCTTTTTGCCTGCGCTGCAAGCCCGATTCTGATTTTTATGCTATACTTCGACAATCAGAATTCATAGAAAAGGAGAAAGGAATGAAGCAATCATCCAACCGCGCATTTCTCTCGGGAAATGCCGCCATCGCCCGCGGTGCCTGGGAGGCCGGCGTCAGGTTCGCCTCAGCTTATCCAGGTACCCCGTCGACCGAGATTCTCGAGTATTGCGGTACATACGACGAGATCGATGCCCAATGGGCAGTGAACGAGAAGACTGCCATGGAAACAGTCATCGGGGCATGTTATGGTGGTGCCAGATCCTTGTGCGCGCAGAAGCATGTCGGCCTCAACGTGGCCGCCGATCCTTTTTTTACTGTGGGTTATACCGGCGTGAATGCCGGGCTCGTGATCGTTTCTGC
>CAZMWO010000134.1:6520-7366 GCA_964569565.1 uncultured bacterium
CCGATGACCCAGGTATGCACAGCTCTCAAAACGAGCAGGACAACCGCTATTTTGCGCTGATGGCCAAAATCCCGATGTTCGAACCTTCCAACAGTCAGGAAGCGAAAGACATGACCAGAGCAGCCGTCAAAATGTCAGAAGAATACGACACACCGGTGATGCTGCGCATGACCACCAGAACCTCCCATTCCGAAAGCATTGTCAGCCTCGGCGAGCGTGAAACTGCCCCCGAACGCGAATTCGTCCGGGATATGGCCAAATATTGCGTGCTGCCCAACAATGCCCGCCAACTGCATGTCAAAGTCGAAGAGCGACTGAAAAAAATCGCTGAACTTGGCTGCAACTGTGAATTCAATCGTATTGAAGCCGGCGACACGCGTATCGGCATCATTTCATCAGGCATAAGCTACTGCCATGCCCGCGAAATTTTTCCGAAAGCTTCGTATCTTAAGCTTGGTCTGACCTTCCCGATGCCGACCGAACTGATCAAAAAGTTTGCCCAAACCGTGGAAACCCTCATCGTCATTGAAGAGAATGAACCCTTCATCGAAAACGCCGTTCGCGTTCTCGGCCTGAAGTGCATAGGCAAAGACCGCCTGCCGGTCTGCGGCGAGCTCAACCCCGATATCATCCACGCAGCACTCAAAGAATTCGTCGAAGAGCCAATGCCACAGCTGACAAAAATGCCAGAGGTCGAAATTCCGGTGCGCCCTCCGGTTCTCTGCCCGGGCTGCCCGCATCGCGGCATTTTCTTCACGCTGCGCAAGCTCGACTGCACTGTAACCGGAGATATCGGCTGCTACAGTCTCGGCGCTTTCCCGCCGCATAACGCAATGCACACCATCG
>CAZMWO010000134.1:7376-8654 GCA_964569565.1 uncultured bacterium
CTGCATGGGTGCCTCGATCACCAACTCGCTTGGTATCGAAAAGGCCATGAAAGACAAAATTCACGGCAAACTCGTCGCCGTGCTCGGCGAATCAACTTTCATGCACTCAGGCATTACCGGCCTCATAGATACCGTTTATAACAAAGGCCGGCATGTGACGATTATTCTCGACAACTCGATCACAGCGATGACCGGCCATCAGGAAAACCCGGCCAGCGGGCATACGCTCAAAGGCGAACCGGCAAAAGTTCTCGATTTCGAAGCGATCTGCCATGCCTGTGGTGTAACCAACGTTCATACTATCGACCCCTTCGACCTCAAAGCGGTCGAATCTACTCTCAAAACAGCTCTTGCCGAAAGCGAACCTTCGGTAATCATCGCCCGCCGCCCATGCTTCCTGCTCAAAAGCTACAAGCCCAAAGTGCAGCTGGTATCGATCAACCGCGACAAATGCGTCAAATGCGGCATCTGCTGGAAGCTCGGCTGCCCCGCAATAGAAGTCAACCAGCAGGATGGCAAAACCCAGATCAACAAGGCCCTTTGTGTGCATTGCGGGCTTTGCGCGGCAGTTTGCCGGCCCGGTGCCATTACCCAGGCGAAAGAGGAGGCATAAGCTATGGCCAGAAATATTCTACTCTGCGGCGTCGGTGGTCAGGGAACCCTTCTCGCCAGCAATCTGCTGGCTGAATGCGCTATGGAAGCCGGTTACGATGTAAAAAAATCAGAAATTCACGGTATGGCGCAGCGTGGCGGCAGCGTGGTAAGTCACGTCCGTTTCGGCGAACGCATCTGCTCGCCCATAATCAGAAAAGGCGAATGTGACATTCTGCTTGCCTTCGAAGAACTCGAAGCCCTGCGCTGGACCGAATACCTCAAACCGGGCGGGCTGGTTATCAGCAACGCCCAGAACATTCTGCCGATGTCGGTTTCGGCCGGCAAAGCCAGATACCCTCAGCATATCACCGAAACGCTCGCCAAGATTTCTGCTGACGTGATCTCGGTCGATGCCATCGGCAAAGCCCGTGAACTCGGTAACCAGAAATGCCTCAACGTGGTTCTGCTCGGCGTGCTCGCCCGCCGCATCACTGAAATCAAGCCGGAGATCTGGCCTGAAATGATCAAAAAGATGGTGCCACAGCGTCTGCAGGAGCTCAACCTGAAGGCCTTCAAAACCGGCTGGGAACTCGCCTGACTTCTCGTTAGTAAACACAGGGGCCGGCTTTAACAGCCGGCCCTTTTTTGTTACTGGTAAACTAGTGGCCTGTCACATATGAATTA
>CAZMWO010000135.1:0-8643 GCA_964569565.1 uncultured bacterium
TTTTACGCCTTGAAATAGAGATAATCGCGCATCGCGAACTGGCGGTTGATGTGCTGCGTGTAATTTTGCGCGGCCTGGCGCATCGCCGCTTTATTGCCGGTTGCCAGCGCGAGGTCGGCGGCGACGAAATAGCTTTCCATATCTGACTGGTGCAGACCGCCGCCGTTGTGCAGGTACTCGAGAATGTAGGTGATATCTCGGTGGTCGAGATATCGTGTGCCGGCGAGAAAGCTGGTTTGTGCCTGCTGGTCGGCCATTGCGCTGCCGTTGGGGTTGATCTGCCAGCCACGCTGTTCGCGTTCGTAAGCGAGCTCGGCGTGAATCTCATGGTTGCTGCTCAGATTTTTGCTGAAATCGGCGCCAAACTTGTGGTTTCCGGCGGTACCTGCCATAAGATAAAGATCGACATCGGTGTCGCCGAGCAGCATGTAATACTGCGAAATAAAGTTCAGGCTGTCGTTCTCGCTGAAATCATCGTTGAGACCCTCAGTAACCGGCAACAAAGCCATGGTCAGCGTCGTGTTCGACAGATGACCCGACAGGTTTCGGGTAAACTGCGTGAACAGCATACTGTAACCGGCCAGCGCGAGATCGATGTCGTTGAGATCTTTCTGGCGCCCGCCAAAATTTACCGGGTTCCAGGCGTAGCCTTTGCCCCATTTGAAGGTTTTTTTGCCGATACCCGCCTGCAGGTCGTTGTTGAGGTCGAAACGCAGCCAGGATTCGTTTAAAACCTGAGTATCGCGGTTCTGATCGAGAAAACGGCTGGCCGTCAGCAGTCCATCGAACAGCAGTGTCGAGTTGTCGCCCGTCTTGTAGCTGCCGTAGGTGGCGGCCATCAGCATCGTGTTATTCTGGTGGCGGCGCCAGCCTTTATCGGCGAGAGTCAGGCGATACTGCCGGCTGTCTTTTTCGAGAAAGCTGAAGCCGGGGCGCAGGTCGAGCCGGTAATTGATTTCGAGCCGTTTCGGCGCAAAGGCCTTGACATCAAAAGAATAATCGTCGGCCGAAGCATTGGCAGCAGACAGAATCAGGCAGAAAGTCAGCAATAACGCATGATAATGCTTCACCGCAGCTCCTGATATTTCGCCATGTTGTTGATGTTGAACAGCGATTCGTTGAGCTGAACGCGTTTCATCTGCGAGTAGATCATGATCGACTTGGCGCCCTTGAACAGCGGGCTGTCGGTTTCGACCACCGACGGCCGTTTGAAGCCTTCTTCAAACTCGATGATGTTCTTGAAATGCAGCGATTTGACCAGCATGCCGCTCGATGTGTAGCAGTCGATGCGTTCGGGCGTGAAAGTCTCGGTATCGGCCACGACAATCAGCTTTTCGTAAGCGACCGCGCCGGTTTTGGCCTTGAGCTCGAGCTCGTATTTGCCGTCGGCGAGCTTGATATCGATGCAGTCGTATTCATCTGAATAATCGAGACCCATGATGTCGGCATTGTTGAAAAGCCCGCCGGTAACAGACTGCAGGCTGGTAATGCGCACCGGTTTTTTGACGTTGGGTATGTAAAGCCACATGTTGTCACCGATGCGCAGCGTGGCGCGGCCGACTTCAGTTTTGGGCGCCAGAAAAGAGCCCAGCACCTTGTCGGCGCCAAGCTTGCCGACATACATGACAAACTCTTTCTTAATGCCCTTGGTATCGATGTTTACGATCTTTTTGTAAGAAACGTAAGACTCAGGATTCAGCGAGCGGTCTATTTTTTCGAGCGCCTCAGCCTTGTCGGGAAGCGCGCTGTCGGCAGCAGCTGCCGGAACGGCAGTTTCTTCGCCTGTGCTGATTTCACCTGCAGCCGGTGAAACGGCATTTGCAGTGTCTGCACTGCCGTCTTTTGCTGCAGAAACATCAGCGGTTTCAGCCTGTGTCAGACCGGTCATGCCGAGCAAAAATACGATTGTCAGCAGAATCAAACTTTTATTGATTGGTGTTTTAAACATATTATCTCCTTTATCAGTTGCGCAGCGCTTCGACCGGGTCGAGCTGCGACGCTTTGTAAGCCGGTTCTACGGCCCCGAGCAGGGTGACCAGAATTACGATGAAGGTGGTTGCCAACATTGTTGACAGTGAAATCTGTGGCGCCAGCAGAATATTGTCGCTCTGCCCGAAGCTGATCGTCATTTCTGCCGCCTTAACCGCATATACCAGTATCAGGCCGGTTATATTGCCGACTGCCGCGCCGGCTATTCCCAGAAACAGGCCTTCAAAGATAAACAGACTCATGATCGAAGAAGGCATGGTACCGATCGCGGCGATGGTGCCGATTTCTTTGGTGCGCTCGTAGACGGCCATCAGCATTACGTTCATGATGCTGATCAAAACGATCGTCACCAGTATGACCTGAATGAAGATCGTCATCAGATCGATCATGTTGGCGATGTTGTTGAACGGGCTCAGGGCCTTCCAGGGGTGGACTTCGAAAACTGGTTTGCCTTTGTCGTCTTTGATGCCCTCGAGAGCTGTCTGCAGCTTTTTCATGACCGGAGTCAGGTTTTCGGCGTCTTTGAGGCGTATGGCGACTTCACTGACCTGCAGGCTTTCCATGCGCAGCAGTTCGCGCGCGTCGTCGATATGAATGTAGCCATACTTGCCGCTCGGGCCAACAGCCGTTTCGACAATGCCGCTGACGATGAGAGACGTGCCGTTAACCGAGCCATCGACGTTAGTGGCTATAACAACAGCTTCTGAGCCGATGCCCAGTTCGAGGCCGCGGGCAACGAGGTTGGGCAGCAGAATCTGGCCCTTTTCGAGAAATTTGCCCTCGGTGATGCGACCCGGAAGCAGCGGGGTGACCAGCTTTTCGTTGCCGGGTTCGATTGCCGAAAGCTTGATGTTGGTGGTGTCGGCATAATTGCTCAGCAGTGTGGCGAGAAGAATGCGCAGGGTGTAGCCTTCAATTTCTTTGATTTCCCCGAGTATTTTTTTGAGCTGATCGATGTGCTGTTCTTCGATGACCAGATTGAGCGGCATAGTGTCGAGTGATTCGACGTAGCCGCTGCGGTGAATCTGCAGGTGCCCGAGCATCGAGTCGGTGATCTGGCTGATCATCATGTTCTTGAACGAGCCGGCGAGAGCGGTAAAAAGAATGACGGCAACGACGCCAAAGGCGATGATCGAAACGGTCAGGCCGGTGCGACGCTTCTGCCGGTAAAGGTTGCGGAAGGCGATTCTGGCGGTTTCCATTTACTTTGCACCTCCGTGGCCCATGGTGTTCTCGGCGGTCGGCGTCTGCAGTTGGCCGTCTTCGAGCACGTAAATGATATCGGCATGGCTGACCACGCGCGGGTCGTGCGTCGAAAAGATAAAGCTGGTGCCAAGCTGATTCTTGAGCTCTTTCATCAGGTCGATGATTCGGGTCGAAGTAGCCTTGTCGAGGTTGGCCGTCGGCTCGTCGGCGAGCACCAGTTTTGGCGCGGTCGACAGGGCCCGGGCAATCGCGACGCGCTGCTTCTGCCCGCCCGAAATCTGATTCGGAAATTTATCAGCCTGCTCAGCGATGCCGACCTGTTCGAGCAGCTTCGACACGATTTTGCTGCGCTCGGCGGCTGGTGTCGGTTTTACCATGAGCAGCGGATATTCGACATTTTCTCTGACGGTCAGCACCGGAATCAGGTTGAAATCCTGAAAAATGATACCGATGTTATGCCCGCGAAAATTGGCGCGTTGCCTGATATTCAGCTGATTTACGTGCTGCCCGGCGACGACGAGTTCACCGCTGGTCTGCACATCGAGACTGCCGATAAGGTTGAGCAGTGTGGTTTTGCCGCTGCCGGAAGGCCCGGTAAAGCTGACGAACTGCCCCGGGTTTATCTCGAAGCTTACTCCCCGCAGTGCTCTTACTTCGATCTCTCCTGCCTGATAAGTCTTTACCAGGTCTTTAGCCACAACCAGTGGTTCCATTTGTTCACCTCAGTATGTAATGCGTCTATGCTATCACAAAGTAATACCGAGGCGAGAATGAAGTTTCTTCAAATCGCTTTTTGAGATTGATTTCGTAGTTTGCCAGTTGAAAGCGGGTTTCAGCCTTTGGTTGAGATGTTCGGGGCAGCGCCCGGAGCAATCTGCGCCGCACCGCTGGCATTATAACTGACAGTCGAAGATGACTTCAAGCGCGCGGCCATTTCGGCTCTGGCTTCTTCGCGGTAAGCGGCAATCTTTTCGAAAACACCACCCTGCCTGAGTTTTTCGGGGTTGATGCCGTTTTTAACAAAATCTGCGAGGCCGGCGAATACCAGAGAATGAGTTTTTTCTATACCGGTCGAAACGTCTTCGGGCAGATCGCCGAGAATCTCACGGGCCTGGCGAAACCCTTCATCGATGGCACCGCCGATGAAATCAGAAAATTTCTGGCGGGCTGCTTCGGTATCGCCTTCTGCTCTCGCGATTTCGCTGATGCCAAAAAAGCTGGTTGCGATATCAAGAATTCGCTGCGCTGTATTTTCCGGGGAAAAGTAGTCCTGCAGCTTTGCGAGCATATCCTGCTCGGCAGTTTCTTCGACTGGTGCATCTGCGGTGCCTTCGGCTGCCGGCGCTGTCCCGTTGCCAGATGAGAGTTGCATGAACTCGTAACTTCCTTTAAAGGAAAAGGTTTCTTCGGTAGTTTCATAGCCGTTGGCAGAATTGACCGACCTGAGAACCTGGTAATTGAGTTCGAACTGCGATCTTGCCCAGACCACTTTATCGCGTGCGTCGGCTGAGAGCCCGAATTTATCGATGTCCAGGCTTTTGAGCAATCCCTTTTTAAGCCCGTGCCCTTCACTTTTGCCAGCAGTTTTTGCCTTGTCGAGGCCAGTTATCGAGCCCGGAACCAGCTGAATTTTTTCTACCATGGCAGCCCTCACTTTTTTACAGCATTAACTTCAGTATACACCACAAAGTCTCATCCGGCTGAGGTGTTTAAGAGAGCTTGTTTTAATGAGTTTTCCGGGAGAAGTAGTAGACGTCGTTGTTGCGGTGGGTTGCGGTAATCTGTTCTGAGCGCGTAAGCATGCCGAGGTATTTCGACACTTCGTTGAGGTGCATGCCGAAAACCTCGGAAATCTGGCTGGCGGTGCAGGGGCGCCGTTGCAGCATTTCGAGAATAGCCTGCTCGTTTACCTTCACTTCGCCGCCTTTGGCCGCGCGATACTCGGCGATGATTTCGGCGGCCGGTTCGAAAATGGCGGCCAGTTCGCGCAGCTTGTTTTCGGGCACAACGCGGGCCGATTCTTCGGCCGGTGGGCGTACGCAGGTGTTCAGCTGTACACGGTCGGGCCTGATCAGTTTGACCAGCGTAGCAATTTTTGCGACTTCAGCTGGAGCGGCATTGATGCCGTCGAGCATGAATACTTCGAGCCACAGCCGGCCCTTGAATTCATCTCTGAACTTCTTTTCACCGTCGAAAAGCTGTTCAAATCGATAGCCCGGTGCCGGCCGGTTGATGGTTTCGAGAGATTGCTGATCCCATGCGCTCAATGAAATTTTGACTATGTCGGCTATGGCGGCGGCTTTGCGCACTTCCGGCAGATAGAGCATGCTGCCGTTGGTGAGAACCGCGACCTGAATCTTTGTTCGCACCTTGATAAACTCCAGTATTTCGCCAAATCCGGCGTGCAAAGTCGGTTCGCCCGAGCCGGCCAGAGTTATCTGGTCAGCTTTGCCGTCGTTTTCCAGCCAGTGCTCGATTTCGGCGAGTGTTTCGGTGACATCGACATAGTTGTCACGCTCGAGTGTGTGCCTGGTTGTGTGCCCGAGCTGGCAGAAAATGCAGTCGTAACTGCAGGTTTTGAAAGGCGTCAGGTCGATGCCGAGCGAGCGCCCGAAGCGCCGCGACGGCACCGGTCCGAACAGATGTTTATATGATCTGGTCATGACAGTTGCTTATTTTTATCTACCGGTCTGGCGGTCAATACCGGTATTTTATCATTGTTTGCCTTGTTTGCCAGATACAATTTGCGGCCAATCAGAGGTATGAGTGTTGTTGCGATAAATCCGACAATCGCCGTCCAGTTGTTGATGATCAGCTCAAGAATTAATCCTGAAAGCCCGGATCCGGGGCGACAGCGATATCTTCGCCTCTGTCCGCCACCGCCTCCAGCGCCATAAGGCCCGGTTCCATCACGGTTTGGCATAATGCTCTCCTGAATTCAAAAATTTTAATAATTAGTATTATAAAATAATACCTATTCTGCGGCAAGTATCAATTTATTTCATGTAAGCAGAACCGCCGCCACGATTGGGGCGTGGCGGCGGCGGGGACGGGTTTATATCAACCGATCGGAGTTCTGGACCCAGCGATCAGAGATTTTTGTAAACAAACCACCAGTCGTAGCTGTTTTTTTCACCTTTGCGCTTCATGGCAGTGTCCATATCCTTGGCGGGATGTACAATGACTTTGTCTTTGAGCAGTTCATTGTTAGGCCAGTTTTCGGGCATGGCAACCTTGTTGGCATCGGCAACCTGCATGGCTCTGAGGGAGCGCAGCACTTCATCGACCTGGCGACCGATTTCCTGCGGGTAGTAGATGATCAGTCTGATGATGCCATTCGGATCCATGATGAATACGGCGCGAACGGTGTTGGCTCCTTTGCCGGGATGCAGCATGCCGAGCTTCTTAGCGATGTTGCCGGTGTCATCAGCGATGATCGGAAACGGAATCTTGACATTGAGTTTTTCTTCGATCCATTCGACCCATTTGATGTGCGAGAACACCTGGTCTATTGACAGACCGACAAGTTCGGCGTTGAGTTTTTTGAATTCAGCTTCGCGCTTGGCAAAGGCGACAAATTCAGTGGTGCAGACCGGGGTAAAATCGCCGGGATGGCTGAAAAGCACGATCCACTTGCCGTTGTAGTCTTTGGGAAAACTCTTCATCCCATGTGTGGTCTGAATGGTGAATTCAGGCATCTTGTCGCCGAGAAGGGGCATGCCAGTTTGAACGTTATCCATTTGTTAATTCCTCCGAGTATAGATTTTTGAGTTACGCAGCAACTATTGCAATCGTTGTGCCAACTCTTAGAACCTCTCTAATTCTCGATTAACGAAGAATCTGTCTGCTTTTATACCGAAATATCGGTGGATATTTCACCGATATTTCGTTGATAACTATATTTCGGTTTTTTCAAGTCCAAGTTTTTTCATTTTGCTCTGTAAAGTGGTCGGTTTAACCTTAAGAAGAGCAGCAGCTCCGGTTTCGCCATAGATTTTGCCACCGCACTGCTTTAAAGCGCGCATGATGATTTTGCCGGTTTCTGTGTCGAGGTCGGCGAGCGGCGGGTTGTCATCTGGTTGTGGCGCCGAAAGCCGCACGTTGGGTTCTTCGAAGAATATGTGATCTGGCTCTACGGTTAGTCCGCGGCAGTTGATCAGCGCGCGTTCAATGGTGTTCTGCAGTTCTCTGACGTTGCCTGGCCAGCGGTTTTGCAGCAGTATCTGCATCGCCGCCGTCGATACGCCTACCGGATTTCGATAGCCGAATCGCGTTCGCATCTGTTCAATAAAGTGATGCGTCAGCAAGACAGTGTCGTTCTGCCGCTCGCGTAACGGCGGCACTTCGATCGGGAATACGTTCAGGCGATAATAGAGATCTTCGCGAAACTGCAGTTTGCGTATTTTTTCTTCGAGACGCACATTGGTTGCGCTGATGATGCGAACATCGGCCCTGAGAGTCTTTTCGCCGCCGAGACGTTCGAAGGTACCCTGTTGAATTGCCCTTAAAAGTTTGGGTTGAGTCTCGAGCGGCAGGTCGCCAAGCTCATCGAGAAACAAAGTGCCGCCGTCAGCCAGCTCGAAACGGCCTTTGCGCGCCGAAACCGCGCCGGTAAAAGCGCCCTTTTCGTGCCCGAACAGTTCACTTTCGGCAAGATTGTGATTGAGTGCCGAGCAGTTAAGGGTTATAAACGGCTTGTTGACCCTTCCTGAAAGCGCGTGTAAGGCTTTAGCCACCTGCTCTTTGCCGGTGCCGGTTTCGCCAAGGATCATGACATGCGAGTCAGTCGGCGCAACCAGTCTGATTTTTTCGAGCACCTGCTTCCAGCGTGGCGAGTTCCCGATAAGGCCGCCGACTACTCTTGCCATTTCGGCGACATAGGCGTTTCTCTCATACAGCAGTGCCGCCTTTTCTTTCATCAGGGTTTCTGTGTGTAATGACTGCGCCAGGGCGATGGCCAGCAGTTGTGAAAGAATGCCGGCGATTTTAACGCGCTCGGGCGTAAACAGGTCACACTGGCTGTGGTCGAGCGTCATCATGCCGATCACTTCACCGCCGGCCTTCAGCGGTGTCAACATGCAGGAATGACCGGTCGGCAGTTCGACAATGCCTTCATATGTGTCGTGATGATCTGGGTTTGTAGTGTCTCTGATCAGGGCTACCTCGCCACGCTTCAGTGCGTCCTTTATGTCAGGGTGGTCATCTATCGTCATTACGCGGTTTACCAGATTGCCGGTGCATAGGCGGCCGCTGCAAAAACGTATCTGTAGAGCGTTGTCGTTTTCGCGGCTC
Source organism: uncultured bacterium (assembly GCA_964569565.1). Classification (GTDB taxonomy): domain Bacteria; phylum Muiribacteriota; class Ozemobacteria; order Ozemobacterales; family Ozemobacteraceae; genus Rifleibacterium. The sequence goes on from CAZMWO010000135.1 coordinate 8,488, forward strand.
ATGATGACGGCAAGTTCAAACGGAATGACTTCCTGAATGGCGTCAAGAACTATAGCCATGGCCCTTTCCGGGTTCAGGTTCAGAGACATTTCGCTGGCAAACATATCAAACCATGGTGTTGGCGAAACGCAGGTGCTTTTTGAGCAGACGGGTGCC
>CAZMWO010000136.1:0-543 GCA_964569565.1 uncultured bacterium
GAGCGCTCGGCGGCATATTCGGCGGCGGCAACATTCTCGATCGTAGTTTCCCAAAAGTAGTTGTCTATGCCGACGACGAAGCCGAAGCGATCAAATTGATTGCAACCAGCACTGAGCTGGCTCTCGGCGAAATCCCGCCCGAGCTCATGGAATCCGAAGACGACGAAAGCGACGACGACTACGACGACGAAAACTACGACGACGACAACGAGTGAAGATTCAGTTGTGAGAGGAATCATTATTGTGAGTGCGCAGACCCTGTCGAGAGCACGGGTAACAAGGCATAGTCTTGTGGCTATTAATTTACGTAAAATAGGCAATCCCACCTGAGACTGAATCTTTACAACGACGAAGATTCAAACTGTTAACAATTTGATTTAATTATGGTATCATATTGATGATTACGCCGAGAATCCGAGTATAACAGTTCATACTTTTGCCAAATGCTGATAAAGGACGCAAACAATGATGATTAAAAAGAATTTTGTATATCTCGTAATGGCGATTTTTATGCTGGCTTTCTGCCAGGCGCTGCCGGCTGGC
>CAZMWO010000136.1:553-8586 GCA_964569565.1 uncultured bacterium
CAGAAGGCTCTTTCCTCGATGAATCATTTCCTGATGGGCTTGTGAATGCCGATCAACAGGAATTTCCTATGGCCGAAATCGAAGGCAAAATCATTGGCCTCTATTTCTCGGCCAGCTGGTGCCGCGGTTGTGCCGCATTTTCGCGCATACTCGTGCCATTTCATGAAAAGCATAAAGACGCCTTTGAAGTGATTTTGGTCGGCTTCGACAACAACAGCGCCGACATGCATGCTTACATGAAAGACTACGGCATGAGCTGGGCGGCGATACCTTACGAGAGCAGTGCCCGCCTCGCGATGAAAGAAAAATTCAGCGTTACTGAAATTCCTCAGATGTTTATTTTGACCAGCAGTGGCCGCGTTCTGACGCTCGACGGCTACAAACAGGTACAGGTCATGGGCGATGAAGCACTCGAACACTGGCAAAAACTTGCCGCCGCAGAATGATACTGCTATCTGAGGTTTTGCGCGAAGGTCTGTAGAAATGTTTTTTCTGATAAAAAAAGCCGGGCTGGAACTCCAGCCCGGCTTTTTATCACAGGTCAGCGTCGCTCTACTTCGCGGTCAATAACTCGAATGTCCATGGTTGTCGGCCCTATTATCAGCCCGAAATCAAGGTTGCGCGTATTGGGTTGAGATTTTTTCTCATAATCAAGAGCATTGTCTTTGATTTCTGCTGCTATTTTGTAGGCTCCAGGATGTCTGAAAACGGTGCGGGTCTTGTAATTGTTCAGAGAGTTCGCATTCAATGCAATTTCTGTCATACCTTCCTTATAATAAAGGCTGCTGGCATTTGGTCCTGTAATACTGAAAGACGGTGATATCGCAGATGTGGCTACAGCAATATTGTCAAAAAACTTCAATTCAAAAATCACTTCTACTCCGCTTTCAATCAATGATGGGTGTATTTCAGAATAACCGGCAAAGCTGGCATCAGAAATCGGCGGTATCGGAAGGCCATAGATCGTAGAAGAGGCGTAGCCACTAAAACAACTGAATACTGCTGTATTGCCCGGGGTCCATGTGTCATTATCAGTCAGGCAGTTATACAGCGATACTATGGTAGAGCTGTCTGTCGGGGTGTCGATTGTCTGGCCAGAGCTAAATAGCGGAATGGTGTCGCTGTTGCCAGTTTTCATGTCGGTAATCACCATGTACATTGCCGGTCGCTTGTTGTCGATGATATCAATGTTGCCAATCATGACCTTATCTTTGCGCAGTCCGGATGAATCCATGGCAGAGAATGCAAGGCCGTATCCGTCGTGTTCTATGCCAAGAGCACCACTTGCATTATAATTCTCAGCGTTGTTGGCAAAGTTCAATGGCAATCTGCCGGGAAACTCAAATTTTCCAGGGTCTCCTTCGGTTGAATTCTGGAAGTGTTTCAAATCACTCAGCGCGATCTGGTAAATCACTTCGCTGTATGTTGCTCCGGCAGGGACTGTGGCATGCGTTCTCTGAATCTTAAAAACATCGCTGTTGTATGTATCTGGCTCAAAGCCTGGCGAAGAATACAGCAATACTTCTTTTGCCTCACTGTTGGAAAGAGCGCCCACGCCTTCACCATTCAATACTGCATATTTCACCTGACTGACAGTGAGAGAACCAGTTGCCAGATCAGGCAATAGCATATGAGGGACGAAGTTTTTCCCGGCGCCACGTTCATATTGCAATGTGGCAATCTGTTTTTTGGGAGAATGTCTGGAAACATTTGGGATAAGGCAGGAAGAAGCTATATTGCCGAATGGATTGTTGTCTCTGACAATCAGTTCTATGAAACCAGGGTTCCCGGATATCCCGGCTAAGAGGTCACCAGTGGTGCCTTTAAGCAGGAGTGGCGAAGACTGGTCGTTGATCAGAGTGATTTGTGGCGGCGTGGTATCGAGAACCAGCAGTTTCACACTTGCGGAATAGCTGGCCACTCCTGTCTTATAGTCAGTTCCTAATGGGATGCCGTAATCATCATACATGCGATACTCGTATCGCCATTGTCTGAACGCTTCGCAAGTAAGCTCGGCAAGCTCGGGGTCGGTTGGGAAGTCAAGTTTGAAAGACACTACAGTGGCATCTGTCGGAAGCGGTGAGACGTCGGGAACAATTGGGTTGGCTATACCATCGACGTATAATCCCGTAGGCAATGTCATTTTATACTGCCAGGAATAGCCAACGAAGCTTTCTACCCACTCTACATCGCCAACTTTAGCATCATCAGTGATATTGGGCAGGTTAAACAATGCGCTTTCTTCTTTAAGCTTCCAGTCATACAGAGTTTGTTCATTCACCACGAAATATTTGACACCGGTAGAAGTCTGGAGGGGATCCTGAAAACTATCTCCGGTGATCCCTCTACATTGTATGAGCGTTGGCTTTCCTTTGTCTATTGGTTCCTGCAGATTTACTTTGAGCATAGTAACCGCAGTTTTCGCCGGAACATCTACCATTCCAGGGAAATTGGCCAGAGTTATACTCGAATCCAGAGGGGCTGCATACGCCTGTTCGAAGCCGGCAGGTGTCAGACACATGCTTTTGCTGGCCACTGTAGAGCCAAACTCAAGCAGGTTGTAGTTATACCATTTGTATTTGGCGCGGCACATGATCTGGTAGACCCCTGCCGGCAGATAAAATGATATACTTGGTGATACTGTATATTCTGGGGTGGTAGCCGAACCGGATTTGGTTATAAGAGTGGCTGGCGATATGATATTGCCGTAGGCATCCTGAGTCTTATAAATAGCCCATTCATAAAGAACATGATCAGAGATCCCGGAGCTTGTGTCTGCGCCAGCTTTTGAAGCTGTTGCCGCAAAGCAGCCGACAGTGCCATTTCCATTTTCATCTGATACGTTAGCGAGATTGTTGGCGTTCCAGTCGTCGCGTTCCCAGCGGGGACTGTTTTCTACTCGGAATGTGTAATACCCCTGAGGAGTTTCCTGAAGTGGATCGCTCACCGGGCCGACGATATCTACCGTAGAAGAAGACGTTTTAGGATCAGGCGGGGCGGCCACATTTATAACTCCAAGCTGCACGAATTGTGGCAATGCTATCGAGGGAACCGACGGATCGCGTTTTGGCAGAGCGTCTGACCATGTCCAGTCCGGGGTGGCGGCGTATGTATTGAAGTTCGATTTAGTGATAACCGTATAACTACTACCATCAGACAGGGTTTTGGGAACACTGAAAAACCTTTCCCATTTGTCGAAGCCTATCAGTACGCTACCGACAAGGGTTTCTGATGTAGCACCAAGAGCCAGTCTGTAAACACTTTTGGTTACCTTCTGATCATAGACTATCCGGCCCGTGGCTATACCCATACTGTCAGAAATCGAAGTCCATTCAAGCCTGTTCACATCGGAGTTTGTAAATGAGGACGCTGAGCTTGGAAAAAACGCAGTTTTCCCGAAATACATGTTTCCGAAGCCATCGGCTTTGATGTCGTCTATATTGGTTCCGAGGTTGATTCCTCTGAAATAGCTTGTAGTCCCTTCACTGCCGTCTGCACCTTCATTTCTGGTGAACTGATAGGCCATACCGTTGGAAGAGTTATACGCAAAAACGATACCGCCTTTCAAATACCACTGGTCAGCGACAGAAACAGCCGTGATATTAAATCCGGGCGGAATTGCGAAGCCAAGCTGGCTTAGCCAGTCTTTTATAACCTGCGAGCCAAGCACGTAGACAAAATCATTGTCTGTGTTTCTCAGAGAGCATCCGACCCATTCCGTCGTCAGGTCGTTAATTCGCGCGTTTCTGATTAAAGGTCCAGAATAATTCGCAAGATTGAGTGTCACTTTGCCATCAGAAATCGATGACTTGGTTCTTGTATAGCAGTAAGTTCGGCCCATCGATGAGAGTGAAATTGAAACGAACTGAGGCTGGGCATCCTGAGTCAGGTTTGCCTGGTCTGTTCCGCAGGGGTCGATACATGATCCAAGAATAGCCCGGGCTATTTTTTTTTCGTATGACTCGGCACGTTTTCCGCGGTTAACCGGCGTATTGCCTGAAATCCCGGTATACCACTCAAGCAGATCATAGCTGTGCTGCATACCTTCGACGCGGTCTCTATATGCTTTCCCTGGGCGGCTGTATTTGTCAAAGTCGTTCGATTGATACCAGGAACCATTGGGAATACTGGTTTTACCATTGGCTCCCGGGCTTACAACGTAAACGGGCCACGAATTGGCTACCCGAGGAGCGCCACATCCGCAACAACTGCCAACGCTACGCGATGCCGTATAACCTGTAGTGGTGGGAGTCATTGAGTAATAACCGTTGAGGCTTCCGAGAGGGCCGGGTGACGTGTAAATCGGAGAGAAGTGTTCACCCCAGTTGCTTCGGTGGTCGCAGTGAAATCCCTGTAGCTGGTTTTGTCCTTCTGGCTTCATGTCAACTTCTATGTTGCCGGGCATCAGGGAAAAGTCGTCACTTACTGTCTCTGTAAAAGTGAAAACATGGCGATCGAGGTTCACTGAGATTCCATACGACTGGCCGGGATCATATAATGGAACGGTGCTGCTGAAAAAAACACCTTCCCCGGCAGGATCATTCAGTCGATAAACGCCTTTTTTGGGGCCATCGCCGACAAGAAGATAAACTTCGCCGTTGCGTTCATACTCAGATGCCAAACCCCAAACAGCCGACGAAGTGCAACATAGAAGCACTACCAAACAGGCCCGGAAAATTATTTTGATAAACATGTGACCCTCCTTGTCAGCCTTGTCGGCTATAACCAGTCCTCAACCTTATTATAACAAGTTGCGCCTAAGCATAGAATGCAAAATTTTTTTCAGTGTGTAAAAACTTCTGTCGTACTTTCGGCAGATCCCGGTAACAGCCAGGTCAACAGTGCAAAAAGATCGTTGGTTGACTCCAGTGAATTGATGCGTTGAAAAGCCAGTATGGGACATGCCGTCGGCCACAGGCAAATAGTCTGTGTCCAGCCGTAATACAGCGGAGCTTCATCTATATTTTCTATTTTTCCATGGGCGTCCATTGATACCCACCTTACTTGAGCGTGCGCCAGATATTCCCATCTGAGAACCGGCGTTGGCAGCAAAGCGTCATCAATTTTCCAGACTTCATACTCTTCGTATTGCGATGGCTGTAAAAGTGTGTGGCTGGCAGAAGCGATTTTTACATCGGGGGCATTTTTGTTTAAATCATAAATCTCTACAGGCCGGGGTTCCTGGTTGTAAGTGCGTTGATACCATGCCTTCCACATTTCGTAGACTTCTGGAGTCGATTCATACTCACGATTTTCATATAACAGGCGCCACTGGTGCTCCCATAGTGCGCATGCCTGGGCGGTTAACGACCAGATCGGCAATATTGCCAGTAAGCAGGCGATGCACAATCGCCGGTGGACTTTAATCGTAATCATTGCATTTGTGGGAGTAGCCTGAGAACGCGTTGTTCTATCTCTGCTGGAACCTTGTTGAGTTTGAAGACCTGCTGAATAACCAGCATGGTCAGATCTTCACCGCCAGCAAGGAAAAAACGCGGCCTGACATTCGCGACAATTGGATGAAGGGCTGGAATTTGTGTGAGAACCTTCTCGAGATCCTCTTTGAAGCGTCCCTCGATGCCTGTGACGACTCGTTGAATATGGTCTGGTGGAGTTTCAGGCGCATCGCTGCCTTTGGGAACGCTGAAGTCTGTTTTTAGCAGTTGTGCATAAAGTTGCGAACCCAGCAACCCGAAACCGGGTATCGCTGTTGGCGGCTGATAAGTAGTTGCCGGAGCAATCAAAAATGAGCGATCGATGATGGCAATGTTGCCGCGCTCACGTGACAGTTGCTTCAGAATCTGGTCTATTTCTGACATGATTGAGGACAGGTAATTATCGCTATCGGTTCGGTTGAGATAGAAAACGTCCAGTCCGGCGTTACGAACTTTTTCATATTCCTTTTCCTTGTCAGCATATTCTTTGGCGAGGCGAGCACTCTTCAAATCATAACTTTTGCTGATAAGCGTAACATCTTTATTTTCTTTGAGCATTGTATTGATAGTGTTTTTGCGAGACAACTCGAGATCGGTCATTTCTTTCAGAATGCGATTTCTCTCGCGGTCAACTCGTTCTACGCTGCTTTTCATTTCCTGGGTAACTGCTGCTGCTTTTTTGCGCAGCTTTTCAAGTTCAGATTCGTTGTTCATGGGGATGTTTGAACGATAGAAGCGTTGTACTGAAAAATCATACCAGGCCATTCTCGGATGCAAAGCCAGCACCAGAGTATAATCGACGCTTGCCCAGCCTCCTTGTGAAAACGCGACTGAAGGTATAACCAGCATTGCTGCAAAAATGATGAATAAGCTGGATTTGATTATTGATGAGTGAATAATGTCCATTGTCTGTGCCTCGCTCTTTCTCAAGGTGTGCTGAAGCGCATTGAAGAAAGCGCTTCTTGTCTAAGGTCCATCACTCCATGTCTGAAGGGGTGAGAAAAACGCTGCGGGTGTTCCTGGCGCAGATATCTGCCGAATTCTTTCAACCAAAGCGAGAATGATTCGGGGTCAGGTTCAGTCTGCCATATCATTGTGTGAACGTTCTTGAAAAGAATGCTGCGATTGGGTGCTTGCTCTGGAACAGGCGGTTGAAAACACGAAAGGTCAAGAATCGGAATATTGTCATATTTGGCGGAGAGACTTCTGGCAACAGCCAGCACATCGGAAGATATGGCGCCTATGAGTGGAATAAGGCTTTCAAGTCCGGTTCCTGCGCCATGCAGATAGTTGCCTTTCAGTTCGGTAGCTTTCTTTGCGTCTTTGATAACAGCTTGTTCTGCTTTAATCATCGACAGCTTTTCCCAGATCGCCTTGAGAGTTGAAGAATCCTTCTGGGGTTGGGATGATTTTATGAGCAGGTTATACTGGTCGGTCAGCTTCTCCTGTTCTGCAGCAAGCTTCTTGAGTTCTACGTCATAGTTGGCGCGAGCTTCTTCCAGGTCTGCTACCCATGTAGAAGAGGTGCTGTTAAAGCGTCTGGTCGCTACATCAAATTTTCTGAAAACAGGGTGGCGCAGGAGCAGTTGTCGAAAGTCCACAAATCCTGCGACTGCTCTGGTTTTAATCGGTTCTGCCGGCCGCCCGGGGACTGGGGTTGCCATGATAAAAGCTGTGCAGATGAGAAAAATCATATAGGGATAACGCATTTTTCTTCCTCGCTAAAAGGTTTCTATGGTTACGTCATTGAGTATTGGAACGTCGATGGACTGAATGACAGTAGTCGCATTGTTGAGTCTCATTCGTCGCATATTTATCGTTATCTGAAGCACGCGCTCAGTGCCTGCATCTGTTTGCGATCGGCTTTTTTCGCAAAAGCTCATAGATTCGACGTCTTCAAGTACGACGGCTGAATAATCTTCCGTGGATGGGCGAAAGTCTCCGCCGGGAGAAACTCCAGGCGGCATGTAATTTGTTACTCCCCCGGGAATATTATCTGGCATCGTCGAGAACTTGTTGGCGTTACCGGTTTTGGTATAGGTCAAACTGCCATCTTTTGCCCACAGGCTCATACCTTTCCAGAGTCCCGGTCGGGCAGGGGAGAATTCACTGGCCCTGATGTTCGGCCGTGAAATGCTGAAAAATACAAGCGGGATCCAGTCATCAACATTTAATGGCTCACTTTTAACCGGGTCATCGTCTCGATAAAAAGCGGTAGATTTGACATACACCGGAGTCGTTGCAGCTACCGAAGTGGAAGCTGAAGCTATGGTAAGGGCATTGTTCGCCTGACGCAGGTCTGAGCTAAGTATCGCGAGAAAGCGCTGGGCATCTTTTTGTGCATGAATTTTCCAGTCACCGAGAAGAAAGCTCTCGCTCCCGGAGCGATAGATCGAAAAAGCGCCAGCAAACAATACCATCGTGATAGATGCTGCGATCAGAATCTCTGTAATTGTAAAACCTTGAGATCTGCGCATTTCAAAACAACCTCTTTCTGGCAGTGTTGATCGTCTTTCTGATTTCTCTGGTCATGCCGCGAAAACCTAGAGTGACAGTTACTACCAAAGTATCTGTATCGTATTTTTTCTGTGAGAGTAC
>CAZMWO010000137.1:0-8580 GCA_964569565.1 uncultured bacterium
CTGATGGTAGCCTTCGTTGACTATGGCTATTACAAAGGCGTCTGGGACATCAAATTTCGCGACCTCAAGCTTTTCAACGCGGCGAAATACATTTACGAACAGCACCTGCAAAAGCCCGACATCAGAAAAATAGTCGATGTCGGCAATTCCATTCACCTGTTCGGAACTCCGGCATTCTGCACCCCCACTCTGGTGTTCGGCAAAATTAAACGCCGCTATCTGCGGACTTTTGCGTTCTATTTTGGCGAGATATCGCGCGTACATCCGATCCCTTCGTTTACCCGCAGTGACGACCTCGACGCTTTCGTAACCGGTACTGTACCTGACTGGTTCAAGGAAATGAGTGGCGGCGGCGGCGACGACATCTTTTTCAACGACTTCATTTCTGCCTTTCTGACAAATATCGATTATCGCAAATTTCAGATCGGGTTTCCCGATAACTCTCCTTCTCTATGTGGACTCGACCCAGAAGTTCGCGACTGGGAGCCATACATGAGTGCCCTTCACAACATCTGCGACCCGGGCGGACCTGATCGCAAATGGACCGATGCGGTACCCGACAACGGTTACATAGACGAGGAACCCGACCCTTTATGTACTGCCGACTACCAGTTTGTAAACGATAAAGAAATCAATTATTCCGGTGGCATTCGCGACATCAAGCCGGACAGCAACTACCTGCGTGACCGCGTCAGCTTCAGAATTCCGGCAGAAGATGGCAAACCGGTTCTTCTGAGCAAGAGCGAGTTTTTCAACAACCATTTCATTACCGAAGATGACAAGAAAAAAAATCTTTATCTGAACCAGATAATCGCAATAGATGGCGATCTCGTCATTGATATTCCGCTAGAAGTGGCTAAGGGTGGCATTATCATCGCAAGCGGGCACATTACCGTAAAAGAACCGATAATCAACAAGTATATCGGTGAAACGCCTGACAATGACGATGCTTTCGGTCTGCTGACGCTGATCGGAGACAAGGGCATCACCATCAGTGAGGGGCAAAGCGGTCTGGGCGAACTGCCACAGACGCACGCCATGTTCATCAGTGTAAATGGCGATAACGGCAAGGTTACCGTAACCAAGCCGCTTCATATAATAGGCGGAGTCGCCAGCGACGACCTCGAAAGTCTGGTAACCAGAGGCTGTGTGATTGAATGGGGCTTTGAGCCTGAAGAATTCGGTGGCGGCAAGGATATGGTAACCCCCGGATTTTACGGACTGGCAATGGGTCCACGTGATATAGAAATAATAACAGAAGAATAAAAACTTTTTGCAAAGAAGTCGGTATATTAGATGAACAGGCAAGAAAGAACCGATGTTGAGCTGGTTCAGGCAGTTCTGGCAGGCGAACTCGAACAGTTTGCCGAACTGGTTGAGCGCTACGAGAAACTGGTGTTCAGCTTTCTGCTGACACGGCTGAATGACCTGCAGGAGGTCGAAGACATTGTTCAGGAAACATTTGTCAAAGCGTTCAGACATCTGGCCAGCTTTGATTGCGAGCGCCGCTTTGCCGCCTGGTTGCTCACCATTGCCCGCAATCTGCTCATCGACTCACGCCGCAAGGCCGGACGCAGCATAGCTTCGACAAATCTGGTAAACGAGGTAATGCTTACCGACAGCGCCAGGGAAGCCTCATCTCAGCCCGCAGAAGTTGTAGTCAGGCGCGAAAGGTTCAGAAGTATAGTTGCTATGATTCAGGAGCTTCCAGAAGAACTCAGGACGCCCTTCCTGATGAGGGTAATCAACGAACAGTCCTATCAGGAAATCGCAGAAATTCTCGATGTGCCGTTGCAGACGGTAAAGAACAGAATCTTCAAGGCCCGTGAGATCCTCAGGGAAAAAAGAGAAAGCCTATGAACAGATGCCCTGAAAAAGACAAAATAGTGCTCTTCTGTGAACGCGAGCTCTCCGACGTAGAGCAGGCGCAGTTCGAACTGCACCTTAAAACCTGCTCAGAATGCCGCCGCGAGCTTGAGCAGACAGTTGCCGACGATTCGCTGCTGCGCGAAGGCATCGAAGAAGCCTTTGCCCGCCATCGCGTCAATCACCGCATAATGGCCCAGATCCGCACCGAAAAGGCAGCCACACCAGCCACAGACAGTCATAAAGGCTGGCGCTATTTCTGGCTGACAGCCTTCGCGCTGCTCACCATAGTTGCCGTCATCAGCCTGTACACACCGGCCCCGGCCAGATACCACGGTCGCGTCGATGCGGTAATGCTGCAGGCCCTTAATGAAAAATCGACCCTGCAGGGAGAAATCCTCGCCACCGATAAGGTATGTGAACTCACGCCTTTCGAACCGGCAGAACTTGATGGTTGCTTCCTGTTCACCGTTACCCGCGAACAGACCTCGGTATTCAAAATGTCGGGCCGGGCAAAAGTTCGCATCAACAATGGGCTTCCCGAATTCTCCGATGCCAAAGCCACCTTTGAGCTGATCTCAGGAACCATAATAACCATTCTGGTCAACGGCAACCCGCTCAAACTCGAGCGCAAAACCGTTATCCCGGCGCCATTCGACACTTCCGACCTTGAGCCAGACCAGGTCAGCCTGCCCGCTGTCGATGGGCCTCTCGTCGCTTCGACAAGCGGCAGAACAGATGCTATAATCGACAGCATGCCAGAAGAACCCTGCATAGTTGATAAAACCGCCGGCAACGCCTCGACCACCGAACCTGCCGCAGAAGCTTTGCCGGCAAGCGAACCATGGAGCGACCCGACTCAGGCTCCGGGCAAGAACCCGTTTGCCGACGAACCTCTCAAACTGGACGGAAATTGAGATGCAACGCCAGGCCTTCTCGATGCTTGAAATATTGGTAGCGCTTGTAATCGCAGCAGTCGCCTTTCTGCCGATCTACAACCTCTTCCGCTTCGGCAGTCAGGGCGCCGTAAACAACATCTACGAAGTAACCGCCTCGAATTACGCCGCCGACCTGATCAACTTCACCCGCGACATCAAGGCGCACCAGATCAAAACAGTGGCCGGCAATTCGAACAAGATCACTCTCTCATCCGATGAACAGATTGCGGCCTTTTTTTCGCGCCTCAACATGACAGCGCCACCACCGGTCAAAGAGCCATTCAGTCGCAAACTCGAACTCGAAAAGTTTTCAGGTCGCGATGTGACCGGGCCGGCCGGCATTATCGGCTGGCTGAGCGACCTGATAAACCGTCGCCGTTCCGTTCCCAACTACCTGATCTGCGTCAAGGTTGTCTATCCCAGAATGAACACCACCGAGAAAGACGACGTAACACTTTTCTCGATGGCAATGGACTGATCATGAAAAGAAAACCGGGCTTCACGCTTGTCGAAATCATCGTGGTGGTTTTTATCGTCGCGATTGTCTCGGGTATCGCATATCGACTGATGAGCGGAACTTTTTCGCAATACTTCAAGAGCCAGTCGAAGCTGACCAACCTGCGGGCCGCCAGCATCATTCTTGAACGCATCAAAGCTGATATACGCCTCGCACTTATTCCGATCGATGACTCAGAAAACCCGGTTATCGAAGCCGAAAAGCTCTCATTCTGCATTACCGACGAAGGTAAACGGCGCATGGTAACCTATACATTCAATTCGAGCGAAGGCAAGGTGATAAGAGAAGTCGCCGGAGGCAGCAACCGGGTTATCAGCCTGGTCAGAGTCGGTGATTTCAAAGTGGCTGAAGTCGGCGAAGAAGACCGCAAATTGCTATCTATAGCTGTTGTCGTCGACAATGAAAAGGATCAGGAAATACGAACTGAAACCAGCCTGGCGAACCAGGTTGAACTCAAGGCCGTTCTCTACCCGCGATTTTTTACCGAAACTCTGAGTGATGAAGAAAAATTCTGGAATCTGGCGCGTACCGGCGCAGGAGGAAGCACATGAAAAAAGCTGTTCTGATGGTATCTGTTTTATTGCTGATCGCGACAGTGGCAGATGCTGCCACGACCCACGTTTTCCGCTCAGGCGACACACTCTGGGAACTGGCCGCCAAGCACTACGGCGACCCGACCCTCTACCCGATACTGCTGCAGGTCAACAACATCAGTAACCCGCGCACGATTCCCAATGGCAAAGTCATAGTTATCCCTGATAAATCAGACATGAAAGCCATCGCCAACGAAAGCGACTCCCTCAAGCGCCAGGAAATGATCAACCGTGTCAATGGCGGGCAAAATGCCGGCCAGCAGACTGGAGAAAAGGCCAAGGCACCCGCCCGCCCTGACCAGAGCTCACGCGAAGGCGAGGTCAACCCGGACGACACTTCGTTCACCAATATTTTGAACGGCCCCAAAGTCGGAGCCGACAAGCTGATCAAGACCAACACCCCCTGAACACGGCCTGAAGGAACAACAACCGAACACGGCGACCGGATTCGATAATTCGGTCGCCGCTTTTGTCTGCTGTTTGAAGATATTGATAATTGGGGCGATTACGATTACGATTACGATTACGATTACGATTACGATTAAAGATAACAGCCAGGAATATAATGAGGCAACAGTATGAGAATAGATAAATATCTGCAGGTAACCGGACTGATCAAAAGGCGGGCGCTGGCGAACGAGGCCTGTAAACTCGGCCTGGTTAAGGTAAATGGCACTACCGCCAAGGCGACTCGCGAAGTGGCAGTCGATGATGTCATTGATATCAGCCTGGCAAGACGTGATATGTCGATCAAGGTGCTACAGCTTATCAGCGGCAACTCACTCAAAAAAACTATCCGCCACGAATATTTTACAATTCTTAAAGATATTGAAAAAACGGTTGTTGACGACTTCTGGCAGGACAACCCCGATGAATAGACCTCGGCATGGCACTAACAATGCCGATTTTATAAGGGCAAAAAAATCACTCGGACAGAATTTCTGCCGGGACCAGCGCATTCCTGAAGAAATTCTGCGACGGCTCGCACCCACTTCGCAACATCAGATATGGGAGATCGGCCCCGGCCAGGGCGCTCTAACTGAAAAGCTTGCCGAAAGCGGCGCAAGACTGCATCTTTTCGAAATCGACGAGCGCATGCGCCCGATACTGCAACAGAAATTTGCCGGCGTCGCTATAACCTGGGGCGATTTTCTCGAAATCCGCCCTGACCGCCTGCCACCGGCCGGCGAGCATCTGCTCGTCTGTGGCAATCTGCCATACTACTGCGGCACACCGATCATCCGCCGTTTTCTCGAAGACGGTCCTCAGGCTGAGCGCATCGTTTTTCTGCTGCAGGAAGAAGTCAGCAAAAAGGCGGCAGCCCATTGTAACAGCAGCGATTACAGCTATCTTTCGGTACATACCGCTTTTTTTGCACATGCCTCCGTTGGCAGCACTTTTGGCCCGGGTTCTTTTGTACCGCCGCCAAAGATCAACAGTACAATACTGCAGCTTGAACCGCTGAAGTTGAGCTCTGACGAGCGCGAACACCGGATGCACGCCCTGAAATGTGTATCTCCGCTGTTTCAGCAGCGCCGCAAGATGGCCCTGCCGCTTCTCAAAAAACGCTTGCCCGAAACCGACTGGGCGACCAGATTCGACGAACTCGGCATCGACCACAAAGCCCGCCCCGAGAACATCTCTCCCGAACAATTTCTGTCTCTCTTCTCCCCACCCCGACACTAGTGCTTTGTCACATTTGGGCTCTTTCTCTTATTGCAGTTCTTTGCGTCTCTGTGTCTTTGTGCGAGTCTTATGGCCTGCTCAGCTATCTGCGTCATCGGCGCAACCTGTGGATGCATTCTCTTCTTCTTTTCTCGTTTCTCTCGCGGTGCTGAAGCCGGTAATGTGCTGCACGACCATGCCGGCCAGGGTAAGCCCGAACAGGGCCGGCAGATAACTTATCGTCCCCTGTATCATGCGTTCACGGCCGCGCTTGAGTGAAAATTCTTTTTTGTCTGCCTCTATCGTATCGGGTGAAAATGGTAATATCGGCGGTTCGATCGAATAAACGACACGAATGCCGGTCTCGATATCGAACGCGCGCAATCTCTTGCGAATGCGCCTTGCCATTGGGCAGATGGTCGATTCAGAGATGTCGCCGACCCTGATCTTCGACGGGTCGATTTTGCCGGCTGCGCCCATCGCCGAAAAAACCGGCAGCTGCAATCTGAGACTCTCAACCAGCAGCCTGATCTTTGGATTGAACGAATCTATCGCATCGACGACCGCATCGAAGCCACCCGACAGGATCTGGTCGCTGTTATCCTCGCAAAAGAATTCAGGCAGCGAAAAAACCTGGCAGTCAGAATTGATCAGAGCTATGCGTTCAGCCATCACTTCGACTTTTGGCCGGCCAACCGTGTCGCTGAATGCTATATTTTGACGGTTGATATTGGTCACACCGATCTTGTCAAAATCGACGATGGTCAGGCGCCCGACTCCGGCACGCGCCAGGCTTTCACAAGCGTAAGAGCCGACACCGCCGAGGCCGAAAACAGCCACATGTGCTGAACGCAACCGCTCGTTGCCTTCCTCGCCGAGCAGAAGAAGAGTGCGATGAAACCTGTTATCCATGATATTACTGCCTGCTTTCGCCAAATAGATCGACAGAGTTGTTATACAGAATTTCAGCGAGTTTTTCAACCGGAATGCCACCAATCTCAGCCACTGCGGCGCCAATAAGCGGCAACGCCGAAGGCTCATTACAATCGCCGCTCCAGAACGGGGGTGCCATGTCTGGCGAGTCAGTTTCCAGCAGCAGCGAGGAGGTTGGCAAAGCAGCCAGCAGCGCCGCCAGCTTGTCAGGCCGGCGCAGATGACCGCCTGAAACTGATAAATAGGCGCCGATGCCGGCAAAGCGTTTCGCCATTTCTGGCGAACCCGACCAGGAATGCATTACGCAGATCGGAGGCTTCGGCATGGCGACCAGCAGATCGAAGGCCCGCTGATAATGCCCAACCAGATGCACGATTGCCGGCAAATCATATTTTGCCGCCAGATTCAGCTGCCAGAGAAAAGTCCGTTCCTGCTCTTCTACTCTGAAGCGGCTGCGCCGGTCAAGCCCACATTCTCCGATGGCTGAAGGTTTAAAACCTGCCGCCTGCCAGGGTTCCGCTGGATAGTTTTCAATATTGATGGTATCGATAAAATCAGGATGTATCCCCCAAGCCAGACCGACCCCTTCAAAGGCGCTCATTTCTTCAACTTTATGCGGTGAACCAAAAACTCCCGGCACAACAATCCTCTCGACTCCTGCTTTTCTGGCGCGCAGCAACGTCGCCGCCAGATCGTTTCCTGCCGGCAACCGGTCGAGATGGCAATGTGTATCGAACCAGCGCATATTTCCTCGCCCTCCAAGTAGAACACATTGCTCACTATATCATCTCTACCTATTTTCGTGCTCGTTCTCGTAATCGTAATCGTTCTCGTAATCGTAATCGATATCCCATTTATCTGCGCCATCTGTGCAATCTGCGGATGGCCTTCGCATTTCTTCGCAAAATGATTGAGAAAAAGAAATATGTACGTTATAATACCTGACTATGATTTCAAGTCTTACTGGTTTCGGGCGCGCATCCTTGACCGATGAGTCCGGGCGTATCAACGTCGAGCTCAAGTCGGTAAACAACCGTTTTCTGCAGATCGATCTGCATCTGCCCTATGGCTACAACTGGCTTGATGGTCTGATCAGACAACAGGTCAGCACCCGCATTTCCCGCGGTAAAGTCTATCTGCATCTTGAGATCGTTGATTATAACCCGAATCAGGAAATCATCATCAATCGCCCGCTGCTCAGCAAACTCATCAACCTGCGCGAAGAGATCGCGCGTGAGAGTGGGCAGACGCTGCCCCTCGAGTTTGACGGCATGTTGGCCCTGCCCGGCGTCATGAAGGTTGACTCGAAACAGATCGACAACGATGCCATGTGGCAGCGTATTCAGCCAGTTCTTGCCGAAGCTCTCGAGCAGTTTGCCTCATCAAGAGAGCGCGAAGGCAACAACCTCGCCGAAGACATGCGCCAACGAAGCATCTGTCTGAAAGACACGCTGAGCAAAATCGAAAAATTGCTGCCCGAATTCAAACAGCAGTTTATCAGCCGATTTACCGAACGCATCGCTGAACTGGCCGGTAAGGCTGGTTTTGACGAAGCCCGCCTCGGCACCGAAATCGCCATCTGGGCTGACCGCAGTGATGTAAGCGAAGAAATCACCCGTCTCAACAGCCATTTGAAAGAACTCGAAAACGTTCTGAGCTCTGACAAACCGGTAGGGCGCAGACTTGACTTTCTTGTCCAGGAACTCAACCGGGAAGCCAACACGCTCAGCAGCAAAATCAGCGATGTCGCGATTTCCCAACTGGCTATCGATATTAAATGCGAAATCGAAAAAATCCGTGAACAGGCACAAAACATTGAATAGGAGCAGCACATGAAAGCTCTTCTGCTGAACATCGGCTTTGGCAACGTTGTGGTGGCAGACCGCGTGGTCGCCATTGTCAGTCCGGGGTCGGCGCCCATCAAGCGCCTGAAGGAAGATGCCAAGGAACAGGGCCGGCTGATCGACGCTACTTACGGTCGCAAAACCCGCGCCATTGTAGTAACAGATTCGAACCATGTGATTCTTTCAGCGATAAACCCTGAAACAGCGGCGATTCGCATGCTCGG
>CAZMWO010000138.1:0-1847 GCA_964569565.1 uncultured bacterium
GCTTACCGTACCGGCAACCCCTGCAACTCCGCCGACAGCAAGATTGGCCACAAAAGATTTCATGGTATGGGTTGCGGAACCATCGACGACAATGCCCTTGTTGACCGACGCAGTGCGTTGGTTCTCGAGGGTATAGGTGATGTTTACGCTCTGATCGCTGATGAAGCCATTGTTCATTTTGTCGTCAGAGATACCGTTGTTAGCGGTTACTCCACCGGCGATTCCTTTGGCCTTAATGGTTGCACCGTCAATGTAGGCGGCCGTATCGCCAACAATATAGTTAATTGCGACGGCGACCCCGACCCCGGCGGTGCCGCCGATAGCAACGACGCCGGCATAATTCATCAGTGTATCATCGGTCTGGGCAATAACGCCGACATTGTCTTCGACCGTTATCAATGCATTGCCATTGATGAAGGCATTATTATTGGTTGCGATTTTATTATAAGCGACAGAGCCTGAAACACCGGCAGTACCGCCGCCAGAACCGGCAGCTCCGATAGTTTTTATGGTCTGTGAAGCTTTGGAACGAAGTTCAAGGTCTTTAAGAGTCAGGTTGCCACCGGTGAGCGAAGCGCTGACGTTGTCGCTGATGCGGTTAACGGTCACTCCGGCGCCGATGCCTGCGGTTCCACCGATGGAGATGACGGCGGCGCTGCTATTGATGGCGCCCGTGCTGTCGGCAGCGACATCTACGCTTGAATTTGTATTGTTTGACGTTACGCCGTTCATTTTGGCAGAGATTGTCCGGCCTATTTCGCCGGTCGCGGCTGCGCCCTGAACTGCTACCGTGCCGCCACCACCGATGCCGGCGGCCAGGGTCCAGATTGCTGCGTCGTTTTCTGCTTTGACCAGAACCGTGTCAGCACTCAACGAAACATTGTTCAGTGAAGCGCCTGTCGTGCCAATAATTTTATTTACGGCAACCGAGCCACCGATCCCGGCATTACCACCGATAGAAATGCCGCCGGCGAGAGATTTGATGATCGAGTTATCTATGGCCTTTGCCTGGGCGAGTTTATAACCCGTTATGATAATACCGCTCTTTGTCTGGGTTACACCGGCATCATCAACGTAGGCATTATCAATGCCGGCAAGCGCGTTGCTGGTAATATTGTTGATCGCTACCGATCCGCCTATGCCGACTTTAGCACTGGCTGAGATGGATGCAGAAATATCAAGAACATCAGCAGTATTCTCAGCTTCGACGAGAACCTCTGAGCCGGCAGCATCAGAGCCGGTCAGGCTGGTAGCATAGTTAAATGCCGAAGCACTGTTAATTATGTCGTTGTAGGTAACCGCAAGCCCTATTGCTGCGCTGCCCGCGCCCGCCGAGATCTGGCCGGCGACACTGATCATGCGCACCGCGTTATCAGCCTGGTTCTTGATGATGTCAGAAGTGAGCGCTGAGTTTACAACGCCGGACTTCACATCGTTGTCGACATTGTTCCAGATTACCGACCCGCCACCGGCACCGTTCTTGGTACTGGCGGCTACACCGGCAGCAACACTGACCATGAAAGTGTCTGCCCTTGAATCGGTTTCAACCGAATTCGCGTTGATAGTGGCGCTGTCAATTTTTGATACGAAGGTATTAGTGACATCGTTGATTACCACAGCGGCACCCGCTGCGGTATCAGCAACTGCGACAGTCAGGGCGCCAGAAACGATCAGCGCACCATTTTTTTCCTGATCTTTTATCGGGGTCACAGTAGTACCATCAGCATCCTTCATCGAGCCCAGATCATAATAATCAACACCATCAGTAGAGATGAATGAATTGATATCAGTAGCATCCGAGCGATCGAGTAATGCTTCGTAGCCACTTGTTGTATTGCCGGTTCTGA
>CAZMWO010000138.1:1947-4232 GCA_964569565.1 uncultured bacterium
GCATCCGAGCGATCGAGTAATGCTTCGTAGCCACTTGTTGTATTGCCGGTTCTGAAGTCTCTGGTCAAAACACCGACGTCGCCGGCCGCGTTTATCGTAGCGCCTTTGATACCGGCAAAAAGATTGTTTTCGACCTGGTTATAAATCATCGAGCCCATGATCGATACAGAACTCGAAGTCCCCCAGATAATACCGGCGGTGAGCGCTCCATTCACCTGGGTCAACGCCTGCATGGCAGCAACGTTTACGTCATTTACCTTGCTGTAAGTGCCGCCTTCTATGACGGCTGTAACATTGTTGGTGATATCAGCCACGTTGACCGCTGCGCCAATCGCGCCCTTTTCCTTGCCAATGGTAAGCTGAACGCCGCCGGTGATCTGAAGATCACTTTCATATGCAGCGACGTCAACGTCGGTTTTAAGCGTGTCTTTGCCGGTGACTGTAGTGTTTTTGATTTTGGCATTAACGGTATTTTCAATGCCGTTGATTGAAACCGACCCGCCGAGTGTATAAGAACTGGCGGCGGCGGCGCTGTCATTGGCGGCAATCTGCAGGCCAAGACCGCCGGCTATATTCATTCCGCCATTAACCGCCTGAACCTTTAACTTGTCGGCGTTATTGATCACGCAATTCTGCACAGTCGCTTCAGTGGTGTTGATTATATCGTTGTAACCAACCGCTCCTGCGATACCGACGCTTTTGGTCGATGTGCCCGAAGTTGATTTCTGCTTCATAATGCCGGCAGCACCGGCAAAAGCCATGACATCGGAACTGTTAATGGCGCTGACTGTAAGATTAGATCCGGCAGTACCGCCAAGATCGATGGTGGCGCCGCTGATATCGGCCCTGGTAATGCTGTTAACAAAATTCAGGCCGGAGCTGCCAGCCACAGAAAGGCTGAAGCTCGGATTAGTGTGAGTAGAATCTGTAGATGAAGTCGAAAGCTTGCTGGTGATATTTGAGAACTGCGAACCGAGAGAATTTATGGTATTGGCAATGCTGCTCTCGGCGCTGCTGAATTTATCCAGCATTTTTGTAATCTTGCCTTTATCGCCGCTGTCATCATTTTTGGTCACGCCACCGGCTACGCCTACAGCGATAATACTGCCGGTGCTCTTTGCCTGCGCATCGATTTTTCCGGTTGCAGTAACTTTAGCATCGACCCTGGCCTGCTGGCTATTTACAGTAGTAGTCTTATCTACACCAGCCTTTTCATCGATGTAATCCTGATATTTCTCATCGATGTCACCAATAACAACTATGTTCTCTTTTGCAAAGTCATTGAGGGCGAGACCAATTGCGACACCAACCTCACTTGAGATCATCACCGAACCGGCAAGGTTGAGAACCTTTGTATTGTTTAATGAACCGAGACTAAGGTTGCGTGCAGTCAGGCCAACCTCGTTATCGATGCTGACCGTAGAATCGCTCACGCCAGTCAGGTTGACAGCCATTCCTTCGATGCCGCTGCCCGCCAATGCCGTAGACGCGCCGACCGCAACGATACCTGAGTTGTTGGTGGCAGTAACGGAAATATCTTTGCTGCCGGCATTCAGATCGGAACCTTCAGCTATGAAGACATTGGAGTTGGAGGTGAAATCCTGGCCGAGGTAGGTTCCGCCGAATGATTTCGCTCCCTTGCTGGGAATAAGGTGCCCGGCGGCACTTATGGTATCAACATCGGTCAGGGCGCTGATGATAATGGCGTTATCTAACGCAGGCGCAACGGCGTTGATCGAAACATTCCTGCCGATTATAACATCGCTGTTGCTGGTAAAATCGTTCAGGCCAACGGCGCCGGCCAGGCCGATATCGCCGCTGTTGTCGGTATTGCCGCCTTTAATAGCGCTGGAAACCGCCATATTCACATAATTGCCGTATGAAGCAAAATCCGCGGCGCTGGTGACGATCTTTGCGGCCTGGGCAACAACCCTGGTTTCGCTTAAAACAAGAGTCGATAGAGCATCGAGCATGGTGCTGAGCGACGAGAGAGAATTCGTGAAGATGGTGATATTGTCGGAGGTTGTCAGGCCGTCAGCCCCAAGAGCGGAAAAATTAGCCTTGATGGTTGCATAAGCAGTCTCCACACCATTTATGAGAGCCAGTTGCGAAGCGTCAGAGGTGTATATTTTAAGCTGGGCGACAGCATCTTCGACCGCCTGAATCATACGTTTGACACGGTTATACTCGATTCTTGTAATACTGCTGATTTCGACAGTTTTACCGGTCAGAACAGTAGAATTTACCCCGGCAACCTCAGTTGTATCAGCAATCTGCACAGTT
This sequence comes from uncultured bacterium, assembly GCA_964569565.1. Lineage (GTDB taxonomy): Bacteria > Muiribacteriota > Ozemobacteria > Ozemobacterales > Ozemobacteraceae > Rifleibacterium. The sequence continues at coordinate 4,231 of CAZMWO010000138.1, forward strand.
GA
>CAZMWO010000138.1:4242-4853 GCA_964569565.1 uncultured bacterium
AATTCTGGTCGATATCTGTATACATGACGCCGGCACTGGCCGAGGTTTTGCCACCCGAGGGGGTGTTCATGCGCGAACGCGCAACGCTGTCGGCCTGCAGAAAGATATCTTTGATAAGGGTAGAAGACTTGAGTACCAGCTTGTCGCCGGCTGTAAGCTTAACACCAGAACCAACCTTCAGCTTCGAATTGTGCGCTCCCTCGGCATAGACAATGGCGCCGGCAGCGCTGAACTTGGTGCCGGCATCCGACCCGAGGCCGCCGGTGAGTTTACTGGAAAATTTGCTGAGGCTGAAAATGGAAGATACCAGATTGCTCTGGGCATTGGCGAGCGCCTGGCCAATTTTGGAATAGCCAACGGAACTAGCAGCAGTAGAGCGGTTCTGCAGAACCAGATTATTCGCAGAAAGATCAACATTGCCGGCGATACCGTTAACATTACCGTTAACTTCGAGGCTGGCATCTGAATCGAACAGGGTAACGTTTACAGCGACCCCGGCATAGGTATGATCGCCGGTTTCGACGATAGCTACCGTAGAAACGTCGCTGGTGGCATCGGATTTGATGGTAACCGACTTTTCGCCCTTGATAGCGGCAGTATTGGCGATCTGA
>CAZMWO010000138.1:4863-7619 GCA_964569565.1 uncultured bacterium
TATTATCAACATCGGCAATCAACGCAGCTGTTGTGATAATCGCGTTGTCGTTGGCTGTTTTAGCAGCTGCGGTCGCATCGAGAGAATTAAATGATTCTGCCGTGATGGCGACATCGCCCTTAGTGCTGTCACCAGTAGTCCCGGCGTTAAGAGCGCCATTTACAGTTACCCTGGCTTCACTGCTGACTTCAGCATAAACAGCCCCGGCTGAAAGTCCGCCCGGAGTCTGCTTTATCTTGGCAAGCGAGGTGCTGGCGCCGGCAATTACGTCTGCCTGGCTCAAAGCTTTGGCCTTGATGTCTTTCTTCGCGTTGAGAACGGCACCCTGAGCAACTACAACGTCGGCCTTAGTGTCCGCAATAACGACTTCAGCGGCAAGATTGATCGGGGATGCCATTCCGAGAATTTCAAGACCTAGATCGGGAATGTTGGCGCTGCTGGACTTATAAATGTTCTTGGCAATAGAGTTGATAAGAATGTCGTTATCAGCATTAATCCTGGCAGTGCTGCCAAATTCAACCTTCGCCTTGATATCTGAAAGGAAATTGGCGTTGCTGTATTTTTCGACCTCTTTGGTCACGCCATATTCAACAACACTCTCGGTACCGCTCAAACGGCCGTTTACCGCGACAGCTTCAAATGTTGCGTTTCTTTTGGCGTTAACTGTGCCGTTAACCGTAACCTTGGCATCAGACGTAGCCTTGCTGAAAGAGCTGAAACCGGTAGCCAGCTTGGTTATAGTAGCAGCTTTGCCGACATTGTCGGCAACGGCTACCAGCTCGACATTGCCGTCTTCGGCAGCGGTCATGGCAAGCCCGGTCGTGGTGAGTCCGGCAATGCCATGCGTGTTTACCACGGCTGAGAAGTCGCTGACGCCGGTGGTCAGGACGGCTCCGTTGTTCAGGGTCACATTACCGGCATGCGCGGAGATATTGTCGATTGCATTGATTCTGCCGCTGATAACGATTGAGCCGTCGGGGTTGAGAGGAACACCTTCGCCGCTCTTAACACCGTTGTGATTAACGAATTTGCGCGAGGTTATGTAGCCAATGTCTGCTTCATTACCTGTCAGCAACAGGCTGGTGTCTTTAACAAAGCGATCCATGAAATCCTGGGTCGGCGTCATGGCGTAGAATGCGCCGCAGTTGACAACGCCGCCGCTGCCGACGACGAGGCCCTGAGAGCTTAAAAAGAAGAGATTGCCACCGATTTTGTTGTCTTTTATGGCATTGAGAGTGCCGCCAATAGTGATTTGCGTTTTAACAAAATTGATCAGATTGTTGGTGCCGGCGGGGAGATGCAGGTTGGCGATGTCACCGGCGTTGAGGTTGAAGCTGCTGAATGCGTTGAACGCATTAGTACCGCTCTTCTGCGTAGTGTTTACATTGTAAACACTACCAGCATTGGTAACGGTGGTGGCCGTGCCATGCGCTGTTATTGCCGAAGCGCCCCAGGCGAAGTTGCTGGTGGCGAGGAAGCCAAGGCCGGCAACGCCGGCAGCGATCTTACGTAAAAACGCTGAATAAAGCGTCTGTTTAACGGGTTTTTCGTTACGGGTGCGAATTCTCGCGGCATTTCTCAACCAACTTTTGGCTACGCTCATCTGGCGCCTCCTCGGTCTCTCTGTCTAATCCATTATCTACTAATATATACTTGGTGCGCCATTGAAAATCAATCTAAAAAAGAAGAGAATTGTAAAGACTCTGGATTGTGTATAATTTATTGCGTTATCGATTTAATAATAATGATTACAGAAACAACAGGTGCATAAATATTTTATACGATGTACTACAATATTCATGTGTATGCGGTGCCCTACTACTCGCTCATAAGAATGACTACAGCGGCCAAGTACTGAGTAATTTATTACTATTTCGACTACCGCAGTCCGGCCTTGCCGCTGAAAATATTCTGAACAGTCTGAAGATCATGGTAACCAAGGCGCTGTGCATGCTGATAAAATTCTTCACGCTTCTGCAGGTTACCGAGATAATGGTAAGCTATTGCCAGATTGGCCGGGATCGAAGGATAGTCTTTGCGTAACGCCCAGGCCTTTTCACCATATTCAACCGCCTTCGCGTCATTGCCTTCTATCAACTCGATAACGACGAGACTCGAAAACGCTTCGGCATTGTCAGGCACCAGGGAAGTGGCTTTCAGATAACTCTGTCGCGCCAGATCAAGTTTGCCCTGCCGGCGAAAAAGCACGCCCTTTCCAACATACGCGTTATCCCACTTTTCATTGAGACTGATTGACTTGTCAAAGCATTCTTCGGCTTTCTGAGACTGGTCGTTTTTCAGGCAGGCCCACCCCAGGATGGCCCAGCCTTTATAGGATTCAGGATAATCCTGAACATATTTCTCACTTTTCTGAACAGCCGGGGCATATTGGCCACTGTTCATGAGTCGATCGATTTCAATAAGCTTGCTGCTATCTTCAGAGCCTGAGCAGCCGAGCATAATTACTCCGAGAACCAGCACCAGCACGATATTTGTTTTCATTTCAGCACCTCACCAAAGATAATTTATGGCAAAACACCTGACTATGAATCCTCGAGGCTGATGTCGTCTCTGATTACCATTCATCAGCCAACTTCAGGAATTTGCGTCTTTTTGTCCTTCGATTTCTTTTGCACTGCGCTGCGGGCTGATCTGGTCGCAGACGAACGTCGAGAAACTGGCGGAGTAAGCAACACAGATCGAAAAAACATCGATCACGTGCAATTCAAGAATGCTGCTCAAAACGAAATATAACA
>CAZMWO010000138.1:7629-8563 GCA_964569565.1 uncultured bacterium
GAAAATAGCTCCAAGAAATGGAGTGTCGCGATCACTGAAGCTTTTTTCGTCGATATACTCAAATTTTAACAGAATCGAAAGCACAAGACCTTGCAGCATGATCCAGACGCCGAAAAGTTGAGCCAGAGAATTCGGACCGTGCAGTAAGAGTTGATAGCCGCCCAGAATCCCGCCGAAAACACAACAGACTGCAGCAAAAACCGCCAGCTGTCGTTTGGTGGAAGTACCTTTTGGCACATCTGAGAACACATGGTAAAGAGACAATGTCGCCATACGGAGATAAAGTATAACTATCACAAGCAGCAATATCGGCTCATCATTCCAAAAGTCGGCGATAAACGACCAGAACTCAGGCAGAAATATCAGTGTCAGCCCGATAAGATAAGACATCAGACCAACTGAAAGTTCGTCAAAAGATGGAAAAAAAAGCCACCTGAAAAAACTTGCCAGCACATCGCCGCTGTCTTGTCGGCGCAGACTGTCAGATAACTCCTCTGATTCCGGGACGACCTTACGTGCCGAACGTCGTTTACCTCTTCCCTTCTTTTTGCCAGTAGGCTTTAAAGATTTATCAGTATCTGGCACGGTGATTTTCATCAGTTTTTCGGGATTTTGCAGATCTTCATCAGGCCATGACACGACAATGTTCTCCTACAGAAAAAGGACTGTTGATAAACCATAGCAGATTCAGGCTAAAGCAACAAGAGCCAGATTCTGTGAAGAATCTGGCTCCTGGCAATTCATGAAGAAGATCAGAAGACGTCTTAATCGACCAAGCTCGACGAAAATCCGTTATTGCACTGCTGATACGATTAAATATCAGTATGGATTATATTACGGGTTCAGCACGCTGAACCCCTACAAAACCCAATCTTACGTCAATAACATGATCTCCATAGAAAGGAGGTGATCCAGCCGCAGGTTCTCCTACGGC